>JAWODX010000031.1:0-27340 GCA_046483085.1 Planctomycetota bacterium | reverse complement strand
GAGACGAAGTACGTGGGCCGGACGCCGTGCCGGTCGAACTGTTCCTGCAGCCGGGGGACGCGCCGGATGTTCTCGAGCGTGACGTCGGGCGTCCCGCTCCACTCGTCGTCGGGCTCGGTGTCGATGGTGACGAGCAGGGCCGGTCGGTTTTGCGGGGGGCCGTTCATGGGTTCCTGGGCAAGAGGTCCGCGTCCTGGTCGAGGATCCGGCTCATGCGGCTGATGACGTAGGCCCGGAAGGCGAGGACGTTCCAGTCCATCGACGGCTTGATGACCGAGCTCCGCAGCTTTTTCCGGACCGCCTGGGGGATGACGCGCTTGATGCGGTCGCGCCAGACGGTTCGCCGGCGCGGGACGGCCTCGTGGCGGACATCGACTCCCGCGATGATCCGGTCGACGAGCCGGTCGGAGAGGAGCGCCCGGGCGGGCCCGTTCTCCAGCTCGTCGGTCACTCGCTCGACGACCTCGCGGGTGCGCATCACGTCCCAGGGGTGGGGCACGACGGCGTGGCGGGGGAAGCCGATGTCGGGGGTGATGGCCCGGACGAGGTCGCAGAACAGGGCCTTGTCGTCGCGCAGCTTGTCGGGCAGCGTCCGCACCTGTCGCACGATGCGGCCCGAGGTGAGCGGGTCGAGCGTCTCGACGTAGCAGGCTTTCAACTCGTTCAGGGCTCCGAAGACGTACGGCATGGTGTAGTCCTGGTAGAGGCGGTCGCGCCAGGTGGCGAGCGACTCGCCGGTGCGGCGGCTCAGGCGGTCGGGCAGGACGGGCTCTTCGAGGCCGTAGTCGGCGGGGTCGCCCAGGTTGGCATAGTCGGAGAAGAGGCCGAGGTTCCGGTCGATGCGGGCGTCGGGCTCGGTGTGGACGGGCGGCTCGCCGAAGGCCTGCTCGCCGCGGATGACGCCGGCGGCGCCCTCCTCGAAGAAGGTCTTCCAGGTCTGGAATCCGTCGACGTAGGCCTCGACGCCGTCGTATCGTCCGTCGCAGAGGGTGATGAAGCGGTCGAGGAATTCGTCGACGGTGGCGGCGTTCGGGTCGATGTGGTAGTAGCGGTGTTCGAGGCCGAAGTGTGCGGCGAGCTCGGCGGCGACGGCCAGGTCGGTGTTCGGCCGGCCCTCCCAGACCGCGAGCCCCCAGGTGGCGCAGGCCGGCCGGAGGCCGTGCTTGACCAGGAAGAGGAGGATGGCGCGGCTGTCGAACCCGCCGGAGAGGGGGAGCAGCCAGCGCTGGGGGTCGAGCGGGAGCCGGCGGAACGTCTCGTCCAGCGCCTCGTGGAGCCGCGCGAGGTGCTCGTCTGCGGGCGCCGGGTCGGGCTCGAACGTGACGTCCGGCTCGTCGAGGCGGGTGGTCCAGCGGCCCCGGTCGAGGGTGAGCGTGCCGTCGGGGCCGAGGAACCGAATCCGCCGGTCCCACGACAGCCCCGGCCCGGTGGCGCCGGTGCAGAGGAACCAGGGGAGGACGCGCGGGTCGAGCCGGAACCCGCGGAGCACGCTGACGATCGCGCGCTGGGAGGAGGACGCGACGAAGAGGTCGTCGGTCCGCGCGTACCAGATGTTGCGGGAGGCGAGGATGTTGGTGCGGAGCTCGACGGTGTTCCGGTCGACCCGGAACAGGGCGAAGGTGCCGTCGGGGGCGGGCGAGCCGGGCGTCCACCAGTCGTCGGCGAGGTCGATCGGCCGGCCGAGGCAGGCGCCGGCCCCGTGCGTGGCGACCGACTCGACGGGGTTGAGGACGGCGGTGAGCACGCCGTGCTCGGTCGTGACGGCCGGGGGGTTGGGCCGGATGTTGTCGGGCAGGATGCGGGCGGCGAGCCGGCGAACGTCGTCGTCGGTCACCGGCCGGGTTCCGGGCCGCCTGGGACAGATGAGCAGCAGTTTCGACATGCCCGGCCTCGCTTGGGACGGATGGGCACAGGTTCTTCGGCCGCGGCGGCGTCCGGGCCATCCTGCCCGTGCCGGGCCGGCGTGCGTCCCTCAGAACGAGAAGATGAGGAACCGCCAGTAGATGAGCAGACAGGCGAAGGCCAGGCCCCCGACCCAGACCAGGTCCTTCCGGCGGACCAGGCCGGGCGCGCGGAAGCCGGCCCCGCGTGACCGCTCCCACAGGTCCGGCGACAGGCCGGAGAGCGCGTCGGCGGGCTGCTCCGGCCGCCCCGTCGGCTCGGCCAGCATCCCCTCCTCTCGCGAGGCGACCACCGCCAGTGCCGAGGCGACGCCCAGCGCGGCGTAGACAAACGGATAGTACACGCGGGTCTGGAACAGGCCGCCGACGATCTGGCCGACGATGACCCCGGTCATGGACAGTGCGACCACCCGGACCGTCGGATGCGGCGGCGCCCGGCTGAGCTTGTAGCTGGTCCGGAGCGCGTAGAAGAGCATGCCCACGAAGGCGAACAGGCCGAGGCTGCCCAGCTCGACGATCACCCGCATGTAGCTGCTGTGGGTGTCGCGGGGGGTGTCGGGAAGTTCCTGCCACGTCATCGCGCCGTGCCCGATCACCGGGTGCCGCTTGAACCGGGTGAGGCAGTCGCTCCAGATCTCGAGCCGGCCCTTCACGGACTTGTCGCGGCGGTACCGGCCGATGCTCTGGAGGCGCTTGCTGAACATGAAGGGGATGAGCACGCCGGCGATCCCAAGGACGACGAGGATGGTCCGAGCGACCTTGGACCGGGGGAGGGTGACGAGCACGGCGTAGGCGGCGGCCATCGCCGCCAGCGCCCCGCCGCGGGACTCGGTGATGTAGATCTGGATGCTGCCCAGAATGAAGGCGCCCAGGCCGACGACCTTTCCCAGCGGGCCGGCCGCCAGCACGAACGCCAGGCCGACGGGGATCAGCATCGACATCGCGTAGGCGAAATCATTCCGGTTGTTGAACATGCCGATGCTGCCGTACTGCCCGGCGGTGGGGCCCGTTTGGATCTCGTGGCCGAGCAGGCCGACGAGGAGGAGCATGAGCATGATCATCCACACCCCGCCGACCAGCTTGCGACGGGTTTCGAGGGCGTGAGCGACGAGGAGGTATCCGAGGAAGATCTTGCCCACTCTCACCGCCGGCCCGCCGGCGCCCAGCATGCGCATGGGCCAGTAGTTGAGCCAGGAGAGCACGCAGGCGCCGTAGAAGGCGAAGCAGAAGAGGTCGACGGGGGTGCGCAGGATCTTTTTCCACTGGAGGGTGACCGCCCAGATGGGGAGGAGGAGGATCATGCTGGACAGGACGAGCCGCCAGCCCTTGATGATCTCGATGAATTCCTGGGGGCGAAGGAACTGGAGAGCCAGGTAGAAGATAACGCCGGCGTATAGCATCCGTGTCGCTCAACCTGTCAGGGGGATCGGTCCTCCGACGTTTCGGCGCGGTTCAGGCGCGGGCGTACTGATAACGAGCTTTGCGGTATTCGGCCATCCCGCCCTGGCTCTTGTTGAGCAGGAAGCCCATGACGGAGGCATTGGCGTTGTTGAGCAGGTGAATGGCGCGTTCGACCTTCTTGCGGCTCGTCCGGGCGGCCTCGACGATGAGGATGACGCCGTCGGCGAACGTGGCCATGTGAACGGTGTCGGACACGGGCAGCACGGGCGGCGTGTCCACGATCACCATGTCGAACCGGTGCTTGAGTTCGGCGAAGATCTCGCGCGACCGGTCGGTGCCGAACAGCTCGGCCGGGCGGGGCGGCAGCTCGCCGCAGAGGATCGCCGACAGCCCGGGGATCGGGGTGCGAACCACCACGCTCTCGACCGGAGCGTCGGTGGTCAGCAGATCGCCGAACCCGTGCTGGACCTTGACCCCGAGGATCTCGTGGACCTGCGGGTCGCGCATGTCGGCGTCGACGACGACGATCCGGCGGCTCGTGTCGTGGGCCACGGCCGCCGCGAAGTTGACGCTCGCCGTGGTCTTCCCCTCGCCGCGGTAGGCGCTGGTGAACATGATCACCTTGTTGCTGCCCTCGGGCAGCATGTTCTGGATGACGATGTGGATCTGCTTGAAGTTCTCGGTCAGGCCGGAGAGCGGCCGGTGGAAGCAGACGATGTGCCCGTCCACGTCGCCGGTGGCCGGGCGGCCCGGGTCGACGGCGGGCCGGCCGGTCTCGCGGACGTCGCCGGGCACCTTCACAACCGATCTGGCCTGGGTGGCGTCGGTATCCCTGGCCAGCTTGTTCATTGCGTCTTCGATCCGGGACATGGGCGATCGCCTCTCGTCAGAGTAGTTTTTGCAGGATTTTCCAGGTGACGGCGCCGACGACGGTCACGAACGCGGTCCCGCCGGCGGCGAGGGCAAACCAGATGGCCACCTTGCGGAGGTTGGGTCCGGCCGATGGTGCGCCGGCCGCGGCCGGGGTTTCGGATCGCTGTGCGGCGGTCGGGACGGGTTCGGGCCGGGCGGGTTGGGGCGGTGCCGGGCCGCGTGCGGCGGGCCCCGTCGCTGCGGCGGCGGCCTCGGCTGCGGGCGCCGCCGGCTCGGGCTCGGGTTCCGGCCGCGGGGAGGGGGGCGCCTGGGGCGGCGGCGAGGCGACCCGGGCTTCGGCCCGGGCCGGCTGGCCGACGGCCACGGGTTCCGGTTCGGCGGGCGCGGCCGGCGCGGGCCCCTGGGGCCGGCCCTCGTCGGCCTGCATCTCGCCGATGGTCCGGCGGGTCATGGCGCCGTCGAAGGTCTTGGTCTCCTCGACGAACCCGGCGAGCATGACGTTGTTGCAGACGACGTTGATGAGCCGGGGGATGCCCTGGGAGTATGCCTGGATGGCGTCGCAGGCCTCGGGGGTGAAGGTGACGGTCCCGTTGCAGCCGGCGACGGCCAGGCGGTGCTCGATGTACTCCTCGGTCTCCTGGCGGGTGAGCGGCCCCAGGTGGCAGCGGACGGCGATCCGCTGGCGCAGTTGCAGGAGTTCGGGCCGGTCGAGCTTGTCGCGCAGCTCGGGCTGGCCGACGAGGATGATCTGGACCAGCTTCTCCTTGTCGGTCTCGTAGTTGGAGAGCATCCGGAGCTCTTCCAGGGTGCTGACGTCGAGGTTCTGTGCCTCGTCGAAGATGAGGACGACGGGGTGGTTGAGCGACTGCTGCGACATGAGGAACTCGTAGAACTTGTTGAGCAGTCGTTCCTTCGAGTATTCGAGGCGGAAGGGGACGACGTTGAGCTGGTCGAGGAGGGTGCGGAGCACCTGTCGGAACGTGCCGCGCGGGTTGACCAGGTAGGCGGCCTTGACGTCGCGGTCGAGCCCGCGGAGCAGGCTTCGGAGCACGGTGGTCTTTCCGGAGCCGACCTCGCCGCTGAGCTGGATGAACCCCTCCTTGCTCTCGATCCCGTACTTCAGGTAGGTGAGCGCCTTCTTGTGGGTGTTGCTCATGTAGAAGTAGTCGGGATCGGGGGTGAGGTTGAACGGTTTCTCGGAGAGTCCGTAAAAGCTCTCGTACATGGCAGCAGTCCCCGCTGTGGGTTGCCCGGTCCGGCGGTCCGGGCGGTTCCGGTTATGTCAGGCTCCTGGCCGCCCTCCGGATCACCTTCCAAAGCTGTTCGGCCTCCTCCTGGGCCGGTCCGAGCGCCGCGACGACCGCGGCGGTCACGAGGAGGAGAACGCCGAGCGCGATCAGAATCGCCTTGAGGCGACGGCGGCGGCGGTCCGCGTCCGTCTCGATGACCGGGATGACGCCGAGCGAAGGCAGCCGGAGGACATTCCGCGCCGACTCGACGTCGGAGAAACTCTGGTCTGAAAACTCGATGCCCGCCACGGCGCCCACGGCGAGCACGACCGAGACGAAGAGGCCCATCACGGCGTACTTGACCTTGTGCCGGTAGTCCGGCTTGTGCGGCTTGCGGGCGGGCGACACGATCTGGAACGAGATCAGGCCCTCCATGGCGGTGTCGTGCTCGCTCTTGACCCGGTTGAACCGGTCCAGGTCCTCGTCGTACTGGCCCCTCGCCGCCTCCAGATCGCGCTGGAGCTTGCGCCGCTGGCGCTGCAACTGGGGCACGGCGACCAGTTCCTCGCTGAGCGCGTCCAGCTCTTTCTGGAGGCGCTCGCGCCGGTCCTGATCGGCGTCCAGTTGCATGTTGAGCCGGACGAGCATGTTCTCGAAGAACTGCCGTCTCTCGTTCGGTTTGAGCTCGGGCTTCGCCTCGGCGGCCGCCTTGCTCTCGGCCTCGGCGAGCAGCTCGCGCGTGGCCTGGATCTCGGCCCGAAGCGACTGGTAGGTCGGGTGGCGAGGGGTGAACCGCTGCTTCACCCGGTTCAGTTGGGTGCGGAGTTCGACGAGCTGTTGGCGGTAGAGGGCAACGTCGGGGTTCTCGGGTGTCTCCGCCGTCCGGTCGATGACCTTGGCGGGCATGTCCTTGATCTTCTGCCGGAGGCTCTGGACCTTGGCCCGCTCGGCGAACACCTTGTCCTGCAGCAGTTCCAGCTGCTGTCTGACCGCGGCCAGGCGCTGCTGTTTCGCCCCGCCGGCGCCGGCCGGGGCGGCGGACGGATTGTCTTCGAGGAGCTTCTGCAGGCGCCCTTCCAGGCTGATCAGCTCCTCGCGCGACTTCTCGAGCTCGGCCTTCGCCATGTTCAGCGCCTGATCGACGTTCGCCTTCTCCTGCCGGAGTGCATTTTCCACGAAGTACCGGGTGAGCTCGGAGAGGATGGTGTAGGCGTCGTCGCGGCTCTCGGCGAGGTAGCTGACTCGGATGCGTGCGCCGCCGCCCATCGAGTTCACGTAGAGGTTCTTGCTGATCCGGCGCCAGAAGGTCTCCTTGAGCTCGCCTTCGAACTTCGGGTCGTCTCCGGCGCGGCGTTCGATCTCGCGCATCGGCTCGGTGCCGGCGAGCGCCTCCATCACGCGGCTGTATCGGGTGATCTCGTCGCGGACGATCTCTTCGCTCTGCCGCCGTTTTCTCGCCTTGCCCCCTTCGTAGATTTCGACCACCTCGCTCTTGCTGGCCTCGATGGTGCAGGAGGAGAGGTACCTGTCGGGCACGGCGAGGACGAGGAGCACGAACCCCAGCGCCGTGAGGGTGAACGGAATGATGCCCCACCACTTGCGGCGGTTCAACACCTGCACATACTTCGACAGGTCCAGCTTCTCGGTCGTCTGCGGCCCGGAGCTCATGATAAGGTCCTTTCTAGAATCCGCCCCCTCCGGCGGTTACCGAGCGAACCGTGCCCATGGCGCCGAGCACACTTCTGAACGGGAAGAGCAGGTTGTCGAGGAAGTAGCCGACCTGGGCCATGTGCGTGGGTGGGACGTAGATCACGTCGTTCGCCTTCACCTGCACGTTGGTGTCCCACTGCCCCTGCTTCACGATCTGGCCCAGGTTGATCTTGAAAACCTGCCGGTTGGTGCGGGTGGCGCGGACCAGCCGGATGCGATCCCACGCCGCGCGGTTGGTCACCCCGCCGGCTCGGCCAAACGCGGAGAGGACGGTCACGTCGCCGGTGAACGGCTTCGCCCCCTTCCCCGGCGTCTCGCCGAACATGAAGTACTGCTTGCTGTTGAACCCGGTGACCCAGACGGTCACGTCGACGTCGCGGATGTACACCCGCAACGACCGGGCGAGCTCGTCGGCCGCCGTCATCGGCGTCATCCCCTCCACGTACACGTCGCCCACCAGGTCGAGGGTGATGTAGCCGTCGGGGCGGATGGTATGTCCGCCGGAGAGGCCCGGCCCGTTCGCCACTTTCACCCGGATCGCGTCCATGGCGCCGAGGATGTAGCGGCCGTTGATCACCTCCAGGCGCCGGCGCACGTTCCCCGTGGCGAGCACCGCGTCGTTGATCTCATTGTAGTCCACGCTCGAACAGCCCGTGGCGCCCAGAGCGATCAGGCCCACGAAGACCAGCACCATGCCGGCACCTGCGGCTCGCCCGTCTTTCCGGATCATTCTTCTCGCCCCATCAGGATCAACTCTGCGGGCCCGCGGCCCGGGTTCACAACGCGGGACAGACCCCCTGCGCGTCTGCGGAACCCGGCCGAAAACCCAGTCAAATTATATGGCACTTGCCCTACTCGTGTCAATGTCGGCTATGTCACCTGGACCTGGCCGACGTCGTGTCCCTCGTCCCGGGCCATCACGTCTTCCACAAATTGCTCCGCACTGGCCCCTTCGTGCAATACCGCGTACACCTGATTACATATCGGCATATCCAGGCCATACTTTAGCGCCAGATCATGGACGGATCGGGCGGTATCGATCCCCTCGGCCACGGCGTGGGTGGCGGCGAGGATGTCGCCGAGGGTCTCGCCCCGGCCCAGCCGCCGCCCCAGCGTGGTGTTGCGGCTCAGGTCGCTGGTGCAGGTGAGCACCAGGTCGCCGATCCCGGCCAGGCCGGAGAACGTCAGCGGGTTCGCCCCCATCGCCGTCCCCAGCTTGATCACCTCGCTCAGGCCGCGGGTGATCAGGGCGGCCCGCGTGTTGTGCCCGTACCCGCGGCCCACGCAGATCCCCGAGGCGATCGCGATCACGTTCTTGACCGCCCCGCAGATCTCGATCCCCACCACGTCCGGGTTCACGTACAGCGCGAACCGCTCGGTCTGGAACACCCGGCGGACGTGCCCGGCCACCCGCAGGTCGCGGGCCGCGACCGCCACCGACGTCGGCTGGCCCGCCGCCACCTCGCGGGCGAACGACGGCCCCGACACGAACGCCGAGTCGTTCGCGTACCGCCGCCCCAGCACGTCGTCCAGCACCTCCGGCAGCAGCTTCAGCGACCCCTTCTCGATCCCTTTCGAACAGCACACCAGGATCGCCTCGTCCGCCAGGTGCGGCGCCGCCCGGCCCGCCACCTCGCGCGCCACCTGCGACGGCGTGACAAAGACCACCAGCGGCCGGCCCGAGACCACCGCCCCCAGGTCCGACGACGGATGGACCCGGTCGTGCACGTGCACGCCCGGCAGATAGACCACGTTCTCGGACATGCGGGCCATGATCTCGCACAGCTCCGGCTCGTATACCCACAGATCGACGTCCAGGCCCTTGCCCGCCAGCAGGTTGGCGATCGTCGTGCCCCACGCCCCGGCGCCGACCACGGCGACCCGCTCCGGCTCGTCCCAGGGCAGCTCGTCGGCGGCGCGGGGGTTGGCACGTCCCTTTGCGGGGGTCATCGGATCGGGGTCCCTCCCGGGGTCGGAGCGGCTAGTCCTTGCGGATGCTCTTGAGCAGCTCCAGACACTCGTCGTCGTAGCGGAACGGCCGGCCCTCCCGCTTCAGCCGGATCGCGCGGGTCAGGTTCTCCCGCGCCTTGTCGAACTCACCCAGCCTGTACAGGATGGCGCCGTAATGATAGACCACGTTCGGCCGGTCGGACAGCTCGGCCACTGCGTAGCGAAGCTCCAGCTCGGCGTCGTAGTACTTCTCCATCAGGTAGTAGATCCAGCCCAGCGTGTCGCGCACGTTCGGGTCTGTCGGGGCCAGCTTCTTCGCCTTCAGGGCCATCTTCAGGGCATACGGCAGGTCGGGGTCCGGAGCCACGGCGTGATACCACGCCGTCTCGTTGAACCACTGGTAGTCGTTGTCCACGTACGGGTCCACCTCGTTGCAGACCTCGACCGCCTTCTCCAGTCTGTTGGCCTGATAGTAGATACTGGCCAGCTCGCGCTTGGCGTGGATCCAGGCGTTGCGGCCTTTCTCGGTGATGCCGACCACGTCCTCCAGGGTACGGATCGCCTGGTCGGGGTGTCCCTGCCGCCACTGGATCGTCGCCTTCCGATTGAGCAGTTCGGGCGTCTTGCCCAGCTTCCGGATCGCCCGGTTGCAGAGACGCAGCGCCTGGTCGAGGTAATCCCGGTCGCCGGCGGCGGCGTGGCTCCGGTAGATGTCGATGAGCCGCAGGTACGAGGCGGTCAGGTCCGCCTGGTCGATGCGGACCCCCGGCCGGTCGGCGGCCGTCAGCTTGCGTTCCAGGGTCGCTTCGTAGTCCGCCTGGCGGGCCTGCTGCAGATACAGCCCGGCCAGCTTGTCCAGCAGAAACAGGTTCGTCGGAAACGCCCGGGTCAACTGCTCCATCGCCTTCACCGCCGTGTCCCGGCGCGGGGTGTTCTCGTGAAAGAGGGTCGTCCCGAAGAGCGACACGACCCGCAGCCGCTTGTTCGTGTTGCCCGAGCACTCGCCGAGGAGCGACAGGTACCCGTTCATCTGGCCGCTGTCCAGGCCGCGATGCCGCCGGATCTGCGTCCGGGCGTTCCCGTACAGTTGCGAGGCCACATACGCGAGCATCGCCGCCGACCGCGCGCGGTTCTCCGCCTGCTCGTCCGGCTCGATCCCCGCGTCCCGGTAGTCCTCCAGGAGCCGGACCAGCGCGTCCGCCGTCCCCCGCGCCTTCCGCAGCCCGGACGGCGTGCCCGTGGCGAGCTGGGCCAGGGTCAGCCGGGCGCGCCATTCCGCCGGATGAAGATTCGACCGTTCCGCCGCGGGGATCACCTTGTTCGCGTACAGGTCGGCCGCCTTGCCGTATTCGCCACGGTCGTAATCCAGGATCGCCTCCCAGTGATAGGCCACCGGGCTGTCCGGGTAGAGCCGGGCGCACTGGCGGAACGATTTCATCGCCAGGTCGACCTTCTTCTGTCGGGCGCGGATCCGGCCGAGCAGGATGAGTGCCGACGGGTCGGGCTTCTGGTCGTCGTTGGGCGGATCGGCCAGGTTCTCCACCCGCGTCGCCGCCCGCGTCAGCAGCTCCTCCTGCTGGTCGGCCGGCGCCCGGCCGGCGAGCTGGAGCAGCGAAGCGGCCACCCCGATCCGCGACCGCCGGCGCATCGCCCGCAAGTGCGGGTTCTCCGTCGTCGGCGAGATGCGGCGAACGACGTCGCCGTATGTGTCCGCCGCGGCCTCCAGACGCCCGTAATTCCGGAGCCACTCGGCGTACTCGAACTCCAGGCCGATGTTCGGCAGGTTCCGCTGTACACCCCGGCGCAGGACCTGCAGCGCCTGCTCCGGCCGGCCGAGCCTCGACTCGACGACGGCCAGCCGACGATAGGCCTGCGGGTCGTTCCCCAACTGGACGGCCCGGAGAAGCAACCGGCGGGCGGCCGCCAGGTTCTTGCCGCCCATGCCCGCGTACGCCTCGCCCGCCAGGAGGAACAGCTCGGGATCGTCGGCCGCCGCCAACTGCCCCTTCAGCAGGCCGGCCGCCCGGGTGAACTCGCGCTGGCTGAGCTCGAACCGGACCGCCCCCTTCAGCGCGGCCGTCGAGTCGGGGTATTCCGCCCGCAGGCGCGCGTACAGGTTCCGGGCGTTCTCCACGCTCTTCTCGGCCACTTCGAGGAACCGCTTCTTCGCGTCCGGCCTCGACTCCCGGACCGACTTCATCCGCCAGTAAAGCGCCAGGCGGCCGTACGCGTCCGCCGCCGCGGTCAGCGAGGCGAGCGTCCCCCCGTCCAGCTCGACCGCGCGCATCGCGCTCCGGGCCGCCTCCTTCAGGGCCGGTTCCCCGCCCCGGCCCCGCGCCTCGTTCATCAGGAGCCGCGCCTTCAGGATGTGGGCCGGGCCGATCTTCGGGTCGCGGTCCAGCGCCTTCTCCACGGCCAGCCGGGCATCCCCGCCCAGGGTCGCCATCTGCCGGTACGCCTGGGCCAGCACAAAGTAGGGGAAGCCGTGCTCGGGGAAGTCCCGCGCCATTTGCTCGTACGTTCGGACGAAGTCTTTCACCCGGCCCCCCTCCCGGTAGGCGGTGCCGAGGAGGTATCGGGGGATGATCGATCCGGACAGGCTCTTCGCCGCCCGCTGGAACAGCGGGACGGCCGTGTCCGGCGTCCCGAAGAGCAGATGCGAAATCCCCTGCGCCACCAGGCCGGCCGCCTGCTTCCCCTTCTCCCCGGCCCGCCGACAGACGCCCGGATATTCCTGATACGTCTGTTTCTTCTTCGGCGACGGGTATGCCAGGCCGGCGAGGAACCGGCGGGCCTCGTCGTGCTCGCCCACGTGGACGGCCACCGAGGCCGCCAGCACGGCGACCAGCCGGTTGTCCTTCGCCCGGTACAGCGCCGTGCGGGCGTGCTCCAACGCCTCTTCCTCCCGCCCGTCCAGGGCCAGGGCCACGGCGAGCGGGGCGGTCACCCCCAGGCCGGGACCGCCCATCCCGGCGTCGAGCCGGGACCAGGTCTTGACCGCGTCGGGCATCCGCCCCGAGTTGAAATAGGCCCGGCCGAGGGCGGTGAACACGCGCCGCCGCTCGTCCAGCTTGCCCTGCTCGGCCGCGTCCTCCAGCGTCTGCAGCGCCTTGTGTCGCTCACCCGTCTGCTCGTAGACCCGGGAGAGCATCAGGTAGCCGCGGCTCTGATCCGGATTCCCGCGCACGTAGGACTTGAGGATCTCGACCGCCTTGGCCGGCTCTTCGGCGGCGATCCGAGCGTCGGCCAGCGCCCCCACCACCCCCGGATGCAGGGGCGACATCTCGCGGGCCCGCTCGAGGTTGTCGATCGCGGTCTTCAGGTGGCTCAGGCCCGACTCGGTCTTGCGCCGCACCCCCGCCCGGTGCAGGTACAGGTGGATCTTGCCCAGGACGAGGCGGTAGCCGACGTTGTCTTCCGCCCGCCCGGCGACCTCGGCGTGCCACTTCGCCCGCGCCGGCTCGTTCATCTGCAGGGCCAGCTCGGCCAGCTCCAGGTGGATGCCCACCAGGTTCGGGTGATGGGCGAGCGCCCGCATGTAGGCGGACCGCGACTTCTCGAGGTCGTATTCCGAAGACTGGCGCAGCCGGTGCAGCTTCGCCTTGAGCAGGAGCGCCTCCCGCTGGCCGGGGCGCTCGGCCAGGACGGCCCCGCACTGCTCCATGGCCCCGTCGTATGCCCCCCGCCGGGCCAGCAGCTCGGCCAGCCGGATCCGGGCGGGCATATAGTCCTTGTCGATCCGCTCCAGGATCTGCTGGTAGTGGGTCATCGCCTGCTGGTAGAGCCCGAGCTTCTGCTCGGCCAGCGCGACCCACATGAGGAGCCGGCGATCGCGGGTCTTCTTGAGATTCAGCCGGCGGAGATGGTTGTACGCCTCCTCCCAGTTCTCCTCCACCCGGGCCACCGCGCCCAGAATGTAGCTGGCGAACCCCACGTTCCGCTTGTCGAACTCGACCAGGTCCCGCGCCGTCTTCTTCGCCCGGTCCAGCTCGCCGGTCTGGAGGTAGAGGGTCGACAGGATGCGCATCGCCGTGACCCGGTCGGCCGCGCTGATCGACTCGGAGTCGACGGCGGCTCGGAGCTCCTGCTTGGCCTGGTCCATCTGGCGCATGCGGGCGAGGACCTCCGCCTTGACGATGCGGGCGCGGACGAGGTCCGGCGCCCGGTCGAGCGCCTGTTCGATGACCTGGAGTGCGAGTTCGAACTTGCTCAGTCGGCCCGCCAGCAGTTCGGCGCGTTCGAGGTACCAGTCGCCGTTCTCCGGCGCCTGCTCGATGGCGGCCTCGAACCGCGCGTCGGCCTGCTCGTAGAGCTCCCGTGCCTCCTGGATGGCCTCGGGCTCGTCGGCGCGGCGCTTGCGGTCGCCCCGGGCGAGGTGGACGCGGGCCTGGATCACGTGGGCCTCGGCGAGGGTGTCGTCCAGGCCGAGTGCCTGTTCGGCCCGGTCGGCGGCCCGGAGGAAGTGGCGTTCGGCGGTCGGCTCGTCGGTCGCCTTCTTCGCCAGGGCCAGGTCGGACCGGGCGACGCCCAACAGCGGCTTGGGGTTCTGCGGATCGAGCTCGGACGCCCGCTGATAGGCCGCCTTGCTCTCCTCGAACTCGTTCCGGCGGAAGTGGGCGAACCCGAGCATGGTCTGGACGTCGGCCGCGTTCCGCTGCGCGTCGGTCATCTCCTCCTGGATGATGTCGATGACCCGGCCGTAGTCCTCGTCGTCGAGGGCGATGGTCGCCGCCCCCTTCGGATCCTCCTTGCTCCCGCAGCCGACGGCGGCGAGCAGGCCGAGACAACACAGCAGAACGGTCAGGCGAGTGTACGTAGCCAAGGTCGGTCTCCCGATGAAGTCGCGTGTGGGATCCCGGCGCGGGGTCGCTCCGGGCGGCGGAGCGCTGGCGACAGGGGACCCGATACCCCGGACGGGGCGCGCCAGTATCCTCATGTATATAGTATAGAGCGGCGCGGCCCGGGATTCAAAAAAAGCGGGTGGAATTTGCGGGCGCCGCTCAGCCCAGGGCGGCGACCTTGGCGGAGAGTCGGGCCTTGCGTCGGGCCGCCTGGTTCCGGTGGATCAGCCCCTTGCCCGCCGCCTTGTCCAGCATGCGGATCGCCTTGCCCAGCTCGGCCTCGGCGGTCTCCCGCTGGCCGGCCTCGACGGCGCGGGCGACTTTCTTCAACTGGGTGCGAAGCGCGCTCCGCTGGGACTTGTTGCTCCGGCGGCTCTGCTCGTTCTGGCGGGCCCGTTTTTTCGCGGATTTCGAATGCGGCATGCTAGGATGCCCCTTCTGTTCCTGTCTGTGTTTCCGTCTCTTTCCCGCTCGCCTTCTTCTCCATCAGCCGGTCGAGACGCTCCTGCACGTCCTTGTACGACATGTCGGCGTCGAAGATCTTCCGCAGCACCTCCTCGGCCCGGTCGAGCTCGCCCAACTGCTCCAGGGTGATGGCCTGGTAGTACATGATTTCGCGGACTTCGCGGTTGGCCGGGGTGCCGCCCTCGACCGCCTGCTCGAACTGGCTGGCGGCGAGCTGGTATTTCTTCGTGTTGTACAGGCACATCCCCAGCAGCTTGCGGCAGCGGCGCCGCATCCGGGGGTCGTTGGCCGCCCGCTGATACTGGGGCGCCGCCTCCTCGTACTCGCCCGCGTTGAACAGCAGGTCGCCCAGCTTGACCCGCAGGCCGGAGTCCGTCGGCCGGGCCTTGATCTGCCGCTGGAACTCCTGCTTCGAGAACTCGAACTTCTCCTGCTGCAGGGCCTCGAGCCGGGATTTGAGCTCGTCGTCGTCCGGGTTCTGTTTCAGCTTCGCCTGCAGCTCGGCCTCTTTTTCGTCGTACTGGTCGATCCGGAGCTCGCCCAGGCGTTCCGGGATGGAGAAGTCCATCTTGTCGAGTGCCCTGGCCCGTTCATAGAGCTGGCGGGCCTCGTCATACTCCTTCGCCCGCCGGTGCAGATCGCCCAACTGCAGGATGTACCGCTTGTTCTCCGGGTTCTCCTTCACGTCCTTGCTCACCCGTTCGATGGCCCGGCGGAGGTCCTCCTCGGTCCGGATGATCCGGTGCTCCTCCTCGAGCTCCTCCGATTCCTCCTTGCTGCGTAGCGACTTGCGATAGGTCGCCCCATCCTCCGTGGCCGTGTCGTACCGCCCGTCCACCATGGTCTTCATCGCCGCCAGGTCTCGCAGCTTGAGCTGCGACTCGCGGTTCGTCGGGTCGACCCGCTTCAGGTTCTCCCACGACTCGATGGCCTTGGCGATCTCGTTGGCCGCCTCGTACTGGTAGCCGAGGTCGCGGTGGACGCGCGTGCTGGTCGGGTTCTTCTCCCGGATGTATTCGAGGGTGAGGACCGCGATCTCGGCGTGGCCGCCTTTCATCGCGGCCTTCGCCAGGCCCCAGAGCATCGGCGTGCACGTCGGGTCGTAGGCAAGGACCTTCTCGCAGTCGATCATCGCCCGGTCGTAGTTCTTGGTCAGGAAGTGATAGGCAAACGCGACGATGGCAGGAAGCCCCTGGACGTAGGCCAGCACCTTGGCCGCCTTGCCGCGCCCCTCCTGCGCCCACTGCCGGTTCTCCGCCTCGCGCAGCATCTTCCGGGCGTCGACGTGCCCCGGCTGCATGGCCAGCAACTGCTGCCACAGCATCACGGCCAGGCCCCAGTTCCCGCGCTCGAACGCCTCGTTCCCCTGAGCATAAAGCTTGTTCAGTTCCATGTCTCTTTCCCTGCTTCCATCTGTACACAATATAAGCGCCCTTCCTCGCCAAGTCAACCCCGGACCGCCGCCACGAGTCCGTCGCCCGCCCCGGCCAGCCCCCGCGAGGAGACGGGGCCGGGGGCGCAGCGTGCCCCCCGATTGCGGGCGCCCGTTCGCCCCGCTTTGTCATTTGACATTGGCGGCCCGGTTCGTGTACCATCGCAGGGGTTCAAATCGCCCGGTAACGGAGGTGTGCGATGGGGGGCCAGGCCGGCTGTCTGCTGGATGTGTCACAGGTATCGCCCGAGGTGGTGGCGGACCTGGCCGAGCGGCGGGGCGTCTCGACGCTCTTCCTGCGCGGCCCCATGTCGGTCCCCGCGCTCTGGCCCAAGGCCCCGGTGACGGCGTCCGACGGCCGGATGCCGGGCGTCCGGCTCGTCGAGGACGACGCTGCGTTTCGGGCCGCGCTGGACGCGGCCCGCGGGCGGGGGATGGACACGTACGTCACCGTCGAGAACCCGCTCGTCGGCTCGGCCGACTGGGCGGACCTGTTGGCGGAGGACAACGGCGGGCGGTCGGCGGGGAAGATCGACCCGGAGCATCCGGTGCTCTGCCCGAACCGCCCCCGGCTGCTCGAATGGCTGTCGGACCTCGTCGTCGAACTGGTCGGCGCGTACCGCCCGATGGGCGTGCTCCTGTGCGACGTGTCGCTCGGCTCGCCGGCCTCGGTCGACAACCTGTTCACCTGCTGGTGCGACCTGTGCCAGGCGCGGGTCGGCGAGCTGGGGTACGACCCGGACCGGGTGCGGATCGGGATGCAGGGGGCGCGGACGAAGCTGGCCGAGATCCGGCCGGAAGCGGCCCAGGTCCCCGACGTCGGGCTGGGGCTCCTGCTCGACGCGGTCGGGTTCGACATCGGGCTGATGGACTGGTTCAACTTCCGCGCCGATTCGGTCAGCGCGTGCCTGTACGAGATGCGGCAGGCCCTGGCGGAGAAGGACACGAGCGTCCGCGTGGCCATCCTCCACAAGGGGCCGACGGCGGCGATGCTTTCCGGCCAGCGGCGCGAGGACGCGCTGCGCGACACGACCATCGCCGACGTCTACCTGCCGGTCATCTGCGGGGCCGGCTCCGGGGTGCTCGCCATGATCGCCGGGCACGCCCGACAGGTGCACGACGCGGCCGAGGGGGTCGACGAACCGGCCGCGCTGGCCCTCGCGGCACGCGTGCACGGCTACGACGGCGTCCCGCTGCCGGACCGGATCGCCGAGCTGGCCGAGTCGCCGGCCGCCGAGCTGGTCAGGGCCTCGGCGGGCCGCGAGCTCGCCCTGACGCGGGCCGCGCCGGGCGGCGTCCCCCGCTGGCCGGCGATCGACTGTGACGGCCTGCCGGCCGGCGTCCTCGACGACGTCGTCGCCCGGGTCGAGCAGACCGACGCCGAGGGCATTCTCTACATCGGAGTCCCCGAATGATCGAAGAAGCCATCAGCCACCTGGTTGCCGGCAAGCACATGACCCGCGACATGACGGTCGGGGCGATGGAGGCGATTATGAGCGGGCAGACCACGCCCGCGCAGACCGCCGCCTTCATCACCGCGCTCGCCATCAAGGGCGAGAGCGTCGAGGAGATCACCGGCTGCGCCGAGGTGATGCGCGAGAAGGCGGTGCGCATCCGGGCCGAGGAACCGTTCGTCGACGTGGTGGGGACCGGCGGCGACAAGAGCGGCACGTTCAACATCTCGACCGCGGCCGCGCTGGTCGTCGCCGGGGCCGGCGTCCGTGTGGCCAAGCACGGCAACCGCGCCGCCTCCTCGAAGAGCGGCAGCGCCGACGTGCTGGCCGAGCTCGGCGTCAACCTGGAGGCCGACGTGCCGACGATCGAGCGGTGCATCGCCGAGGCCCGGTTCGGCTTCATGTTCGCGCCGAAGATGCACGCGGCGATGAAACACGCGATCGGCCCCCGCCGCGAGATCGGCATCCGCACCGTCTTCAACATCCTCGGCCCGCTCACCAACCCGGCCGGCGCCCGCAACATGCTGCTCGGGGTATTCAGCGAGGTGATGGTCGAGGTGCTCGCCTCGGTGCTCCGCAACCTCGGCGCCGAGCACGTCTACGTGGTGCACGGGCTCGACGGGCTCGACGAGATCACCACGACGAGCGAGACGGCCGTGGCCGAGCTTCGGGACGGCGTGATCAAGACGTGCCGGATCCAGCCCGAGGAATTTGGCCTGCCCCGGGCCTCGCTCGACGACCTGACCGTGGAGGAGCCCGGGCAGAGCGCCGCGGTCATCCGCTCGGTCCTGGCGGGCGAGCCCGGGCCGGCACGCGACATCGTCGTCCTCAACGCCGCCGCGGGCATCGCCGCGGCGGACGCCGCGCCCGACCTCGAGGCCGCGGCGACAGAGGCCGCCGAGGCGATCGACAGCGGCGCCGCGCAAGATGCCCTCGACAAACTCGTCCGGATCAGCCAGGGAACCTGAGGAGGAAAACCGGCCGCCCGTCTTCGCCGCCGTGCCCGGCGGCGCCGAGCACGATCACCCGACATGCCACCGACAAGCGAACCAAAGGACCTGATCATCCACTGTGACGGCGGCTCCTGGAACAACCCCGGGCCCGCCGCCTTCGCCTACGTGATCCGGGACGAGCGCGGCGCCGTCGTCGAACGGCGCGGCGAATATATCGGTGAAGCGACGAACAACGTGGCCGAGTACAGAGCGGTGATCGCCGCGGCCCGCCGCGCCGCCGAGCTCGACGCCGGGCGCGTCGTCATTCGCCTGGACAGCCAGTTGATCCACCGTCAGCTCAGCGGACGATACCGGGTGAAGGCGCGGCACCTGAAGCCGCTGTTCGCCGAGCTCAAGGCCCTGATCGACCGGCTCCCGCAGTGCCGGGTCGAGCACGTGCGGCGGGGACGGAACCGGGAGGCGGACCGGCTGGTCCAGGATGCGATCGACCGACGAGGAGTGGTGACGTGATCCAGTTGGACGTCATCGCCGGGCCGAACACCGGGGCCTCGTTCGAGGCCGAGGAGGACTGCTTCATCATCGGCCGGGCCCGCACGAGCCGCATCATCCTGCTCGACAAGAAGGTCTCCGCCCGCCACACCGAAGTGTCCCGCCGCGACGACCGCTACCGGGTCCGCGACCTGAGCAGTACGAACGGCACGTACGTGAACGGCCGGGCCATCCAGGAGGCCGGCGTCCGGCCGGGCGACGAGCTCCGCGTCGGCCAGACCGTCCTCAAGGTCGCCGCCATCGATTTCGAGGAACGCGCCCCGACCGGGCACGTGAGCATCTCCGACGCCGACGCCTACCGGCCGGCCCCCGTCCAAGCCCGCGTTACGCCCGAGCGCACGCCGCCCGTCCTCGAAGGCCCGCCCGAGCAGATCTCCGCCCGCACCCTCGTCGACGCGTACCGCAACCTGCTCGCCATGTACAAGGTGTCGAGCCTGATCCAGAGCAACGTCAGCGTGGACAAGCTGCTCGACGAGGTCCTGGGCCAGGTCTTTCGCAACCTGCGCGCCGAACGCGGGGTGGTCATGCTCTTCAACGGCGACGGGGGCGAGCTCGTGCCCCGGGCCTTCCGCAGCCGCTCCGAGGGCGAGGAGACCGAGATGCGGATCTCCCGCACCATCGTGAACGAGGTGGTGGAGAAGCAGCAGGCGGTGCTGACCAGCGACGCGACCGTGGACGAGCGGTTCAGCCCCGCCGACAGCGTCGTGCAGCAGGACATCCGCTCGGCCATGTGCGCCCCGCTGAGCACCCGGGACCGGGTGCTGGGGATCATCTACGTCGACTGCCGGTCCGAGGCCGGCACGTTCAAGAAGTCGGACCTCGAACAGTTGACGGCGATCGCGAACGAGGCGTGCGTGGCGGTCGAGAACCAGACGCTGCACCAGGCGAAGCTGAAGGCCGAGCGGCTCGCCGCCGTCGGCCAGACCGTCGCCGGCCTCTCCCACTACATCAAGAACGTCCTCACCTGCATGCAGGCCGGGTCCGACATCGTCGCCGACGGCCTGAAGAAGGACCGGATCAAGTCGGTCCGCAAGGGCTGGGACATCGTCAAGCGGAACGAGAGCAAGATCGCCGAACTCGTCCTCGACATGCTCAGCTACTCGACCGACCGGACGCCCGCCCGGACGCTCTGCGACCTGAACCAGGTCGTCCGGGACGTCGCCGAGGACGTCGAGCCGGTCGCCGAGGCCGACGGGACCGAGCTCGCCCTCCGCCTCGACCCCGCCCTGCCCGAGGTCACCGTCGATGCGCGCGGCATGCACCGCTGCATCCTCAACCTGGTCAACAACGCGCTCGACGCGGTCCGGGGCCGCGACGAGCCCGTGGTCACCGTGGCGACCGAACACCGGGGCGGGGCGGCGACGATCCGCGTCGCCGACAACGGCCCCGGCATCCCCGACGACCTGAAGCCGAAGGTCTTCGACGTGTTCGTCAGCACCAAGGGCGACGCCGGCACCGGGCTCGGCCTCGCCGTCGTCCGGAAGATCGTGCACGAGCACGCCGGCGAGATCGAGGTCCGGTCCGGCCCCGACCGCGGCTCCGAATTCACCATCCACCTCGCCGTCAATCCGACCCAGGAGTCGAGAGGGGTCGGATAGCGGCCGGCCGGACGCACCATGAAGCTGTTCGCCAAAATCCTCGCCATCGCCGTAGCCCTCGCCCTCGTCTTCGCCGTCACGTTCGAGCTGTGGGGCGAAAAGCTCGAGCTGTTGTTCAGCCAGCAGCGCTGCGTCGAGTGGTTCAGCGAGAGCCGCAGCTATGCCTGGGCAATCGCGGTCGGCCTGCTGATCTCGGACCTCGTGCTGCCGGTGCCGGCGACGGGGGTGATGGCGGCACTGGGCGCCGTGTACGGGCTGGTGCCGGGCGCGGCGGTCGGCGCGGTCGGTTCGGCGCTGGCCGGGCTGCTCGGCTACGGGCTGGCCAGGCTGGCAGGCCGGCGGGGCATTCGGTACATCGCCTCGGCCGACGAGGTCGAGCGGTTCCGATCGATGTTCGACCGGTGGGGCGGCGCGGCCGTCATCGTGAGCCGGGTGCTGCCCATCCTGCCCGAGGTGATGTGCGTGCTCGCGGGCCTCGCCCGGATGTCGTTCGCCCGGTTCGTCACCGCGCTGCTGCTGGGCACGATCCCGGTCGCATTGCTGTTCGCGGCGCTCGGCGGCGCATCACGGAACCAGCCGTGGTATGGCGTCCTGGTTGCCGTCCTCATCCCGCTACTGCTGTGGCCGATCTTCCTACACATCGTCCGGAGAGTGGAACGGGCATCCGCCGCACAGCGCGAGCCGTGACCCCGGTCATCCCAACGCGTACAATCTGACGGCTCACGTGAGCCGTGAAACTGTACGGATCGCGCACTTGCTTTTGCGTTGAGAGAGCTGGCCATCATTGCAAACACGTACAATCTGACGGCTCACGTGAGCCGTGAAACTGTACGCATCGCGCACTTGCTTTTGGGTTGAGAGAGCCGCCCATCACTGCAAACACGTACAATCTGACGGCTCACGTGAGCCATGAAACTGTACGCATCGCGCACTTGCTTTTGCGTTGAGAGAGCGGGCCATCATTGCAAACACGTACAATCTGACGGCTCACGTGAGCCGCGAAACTGTACGGATCGCGGCTGGGGTTTGCACGGGAGGCGGCAGTTGGCGAGGCTCCCCTGAGCAGCTTCCGGGGCATGCCGCCAGCTTGCCGCCGTGCGCTGTGACGTGTGTCAGCGCGGTTCGTAATCGTCCGAGCCCCGGAGCGGCAGGTGCATCGCCCAGACGTTCCGGTAGCTCACGAGGTCGCCGTGGTCCTGGAGCCGCACGGGGCCCGGCTGGTCGATCTCCTCGTCCAGCGGCCCGCCGGTCACCCCGGGCAGGGCCACGTTGTTCTGGACGGCCCGGCCGTTCTGGAGCACGGTGACGCGGGCCTTCTCCTCGACCTCGCGGCCGCCCTCGATGCAGCGTGGGGCGCGGAAGACGACGTCGTAGCTCTGCCAGGTCATCGGCGGCTCGCAGGCGTTGACGAGCGGGGCGAACTGGTCGTAGATCGCGCCGCAGTCGCCCGTCCCCGGCACCGCCAGGCCGTACGAGTCGAGCACCTGGATCTCGTACCGCCCCTGCAGGTACACGCCGCTGTTCCCCTTCGCCTGCCCGGTCGCATCGGGCATGTCGGGGCAGCGGAACTCGACGTGCAGGTAGAAGTCGGTGAACCGCTGCCTGGAGAGGACGTCGCCCGCCCCCGGCACGACGTGCATGGCGCCGCCCTCCACGTTCCAACCGGCGTCGTCCCCGTCCCGGTTCGTCCACTCGCTCAGGTCCGTACCGTCGAACAGGACGACGGCGTCCTCCGGCGGCTTCAGCCCAACAGTCATCGCGCACCTCCTCGGAAACGGACAGGTTCTGCTGCGACAAGTGTACGGCCGACCGGGCGGGAAGTAAACCGAAGACCGGCCCCGACGCCGATCACTTCTCCTCCGGCGGCTTGTACGTCGCGGTCTCGGGGTCGTATCGCAGCAGGTACAGGCCCATCCTCCCGCTGAACCGGGTGGGGATGAGCATCACGCAGACCTCGTGCACCGGGTCGTAGACCATCCCGCACTCGTGCCCGTAGAGGGACCGGCCGCCGGGCATCTCGACGTCGAGCTCGCGCCACGCCTTCGTCTCGAAGTCCATGACCAGGCACTTCTGCTTCGGGATCGAGACGAGGCAGTCGTTCGCCCGGTCGTACACGATCTCGCGGGCGATGTGCGGCGTGCTCTGCTTCAGCTCGACCTCCGTCCACGGGCCCTTGCCCAGCGGGTGCGTCCAGACCTGCACCGGTTTGTCTTTTTTCTTCGCAACGAAGACCAGCCGCTTCCGCTTCGAGTCGTAGACCAGCGGCTGGTACTCGCCGCGGCCGCTCGGGGCGGCCCTGTCGATCAGCGTCCACTTGATGTCCGCCGTCCCCTCATCCCGGGTGGTCTTGCCGAGATACAGGTTCCCGCCCTGCTTGGCGAACACACCTTTCGGCGTCCCGCACACGGCCATCGACCACGAGTTGCGGAACGGCCGGCCGAAGACCGGCGGATAGAGCGTGTTCGTCGCCGGATGGTAGAGGAACGTCCAGTAGCCGTGCTTCTTCCGGTCGTAGACGAACGCCTTCGCCCGGTCGTCCTCCAGCAGCACAGTGAACCCGTCGTGCGGGCCGTTCGGCCGGGCGCAGTAGACCATCAGCTCGGAGGTCGGGTCGTAGGTGTACCACAGGTAGGTGTGCTGCGAGGTCGGCCGCATGTGGCAGTCCCAGCCGAAGAGCGACGCGTTGTAGTTGCCGAAGAACGGGAAGAAGCAGGGCGGCCGGTCCATCCCCCACCGGTTCGTCCCCACGTCGTAGAACGCGTAGTCGGTCCCCGTGTAGCCGGAGTGCCCGCCGCCGACGTAGAGCACCACGCCCCGGTCGGTGTCGATCGTCGCCGTGCTCCACGTCTTGCTCTTCATGTAGCCCGGGTAATCGACCTTGACGATCTGGTTGGTCGGCAGCTTCTCGAGGTAGGCCTCGCGTTTCTTCCGGTCCGGCTCGGGCGCCGCCTGCTGGCTCTTGACCATCGCCGCCCCCCAGGGATGCCACTTGAACGCCCCCGGCCCGACCATCTTGCGCTTCAGGTCGAGTTCGCCGGTGGGATCGGGCCGGTAGACCCACGTCCCGACCCCCGGCGACGCCACGAGCACGGCGTCGTGCCTCGGCGAGTAGTCGCAACTGATCCAGTCCATTCGGCCCCGCGGCAGCGCCCCGGGCAGCGGCGCCCAGACGTTCCGCTCGACGTCATAGGTCCAGGCCTCGCCCTGCGGGCCGCGGCGGTTCGACGGAGTGACCAGCAGCACCTTCTCGGCCTTTGGCAGCCAGCAGGCCGCATACCGGTCGATGGGCGGCGGCGACTGCGCCGGCTTCCTCTCCGCCCACGCCATCGCGTCCAGGTCGAGCACCCACGTGTCGGCCAGGAACCGGTCGAGCGCGTGCCCGCCGAAGAGGACCATCGCGTTGTGCGCCGGATCGTAGACCAACTCGGCGCAGCAGCGCAGCGGCGGCTCGACGCCGTCCTTCAGCTCGGGCCGCGACCACGTGTTCGTCTTGCAGTCGAAGACCCACGTCTTCGCCCCGCCCCACGGGTTGAGCGCGTAGGCCCCGCCGAAGAGGACCATCCGGTCGCCCTTCGCGTCGTAGGCCATCGACGCCCAGACCAGCGCGTCGCATCCGACCGGCGGCTTCGCCTTCAGGTCGGCCCACGCCCGCGCCTTCGGATCGTACGCCAACGTCTTGCCGCCGACGTAATAGACCAGCCGGTCGCGCTTCGTGTCGTACGCGCCCTGGTGGTGGGTGTACGCGCGGGTCGGGCGGAGCACGCCGTCGGTTTCGACGAACCGCACGCGGTTGATCTTGCCCGCGTTGCCGAGCCAGTGATCGCGCACGTTCTTGAGCCACGGGCGGTCGGGCTTGTAGCGGAGCCGGTGGCAGCCGCATCCCCAGTTCGGGAACTGCCCGTCGTCCCACGCCTCCTCCTTGCCCTTGGGGAACGACTCCGTCCAGGTCGGCGCCTCGTCGGCCGGCGACAGGGTCTGGACCTCGTATCGCTTCGACTCGTAGCGGTGACCGCCGATCTTGCCCCACATCAGAAACTCGCCGGTGGCGTGCATGTACCAGGCCGAGCTGAACGCCATCTGTGGTCTTTGCGCCTGGCTGATCTCGACGAACGTGTTCGGCTGCAGGTCGTCCAGGTCCAGCTTCGCGGAGACCTCCTTCTCCTCGGCGCCCAATGCAACGCCGGCGCACAGGGCCATCGCGACGAGTCCCATCGTCGTCGTCTTCCTGATCATCGGGCGCTCCTTTCATTCATCCCGAACCACATCTCTCCGACGATTCTATGGCGCCCGGGCACATCAAGCAAGCTGCCGCGGGGCCGCCGCGTTGGATTCCCGGAGCGGCGTCGGTATAATCAAAGGTGCGGGGGTCCACGTCCCGGCCGCCGGAGACCTCCGCCCGCACGGTATGACCGAACCACGAGGCCTGCAAGTCACGCCGGCGATCCTGCTGGCCGCGCTCTCCATCGGCACGCTCTGCCGGGCCGCCGAGCCCGCCGGGGACTGGCCGACCTGGCGCTATGACGCCGCCCGCAGCGCCGCCTGCCCCCACCGGCTCGCCGACACGCTCCACCTCCAGTGGGTCCGCCGCTATCCGCCGACCAGCCCCGCCTGGCCCGACCAGAACCGCCTGCATTTCGATACGGAGTACCGCCCGGTGGTCATGGGCGGCACACTCTTCCTCGGCTCGCCCCGGGCCGACTGGGTCGCCGCGGTGGACGCCGAGACCGGGAGGGAGCGATGGCGGACGTACACCGGCGGCCCCGTCCGGTTCGCGCCCGCCGCCGCCGACGGCCGCCTCTACGTCGCGTCCGACGACGGCCGCCTGTACTGCCTCGACGCGGCCGACGGCTCGGTCGTCTGGCGCCGGGCCATGTCGCCCCACGCCGCCCGGCGGGTCCTGGGCAACAAGCGGCTGATCTCGACCTGGCCGGTCCGCGGCGGCCCGGCCCTCGCCGGCGGCCGGCTCTACGTCGCCGCCGGCATCTGGCCCTGGATGGGGGTCTTCATCCGCGCGGTCGACCCGAAGACGGGGGAGACGATCTGGTGCAACTCGGGCAGCGGCTCGAAGCTGCGCGGCCAGCCGCACTGCGGCGAGGCGTTCACCGGCCCCGCGCCCCAGGGCTACCTCGCCGTCGTCGGCGACCGCGTCCTCGTGCCGAACGGCCGGGCCGTCGCCGCCTGCTTCGACGCCGGGACCGGCTCACTTCGCCACTTCCGGTACGGGGCCACCCGCGCCGACGGCAGCTACTTCGTCGCCGCCGGGCGGCGCTATTACTTCAACCGCAAGGTCGTGTTCGGCGTGAAGACAGGCACGCGCTTCCGCCGCATCCCCGGCACGCCCGTGGTCGGCGACGGCGTCCTCTACTCCCGCGACACCGCCTACGACCTGGCGAACGCCGCGCCGTTCAGGCACACGGTCGCCGACCGCACACAGACGGGCCTCCGCCTGCCGCGCCTCTGGCAACTGCCCGACGCGGGGATCGGGCGCGTGTGGATCAAGACCGCCGACAAACTGTACGCCTCCTGCGGGCGGGAGCACGTCGAGTTCAAGTTCCCGAAGCCCGGCGGCAAGCCGAGCGCCTGCTGGCGGGCCGAGATCGACGGCGAGGCCGGATCCGTCCTCGCCGGCGCCGGCCGGCTGTTCGTCGTCACCGATGACGGCTCGCTCTACGCCTACGGGGCGGAGCAACGGACGGCGAAGATCTATCCGATCCCGCCCGCCGTCGGGCCGAAGTGGGACAGGTGGGCGCGCCGGGCTGCGGAGATCGTCGAGGCCACCGGCCGGCGGGCCGGTTACGCGCTCGTGCTCGGCGTGGAGAGCGGGCGCCTCGTCGAGGAGCTCGCGCGGCAGACGAGGCTGCACGTCATCGGAATCGCCGGGCCCGGCGTGCGCGTCGACAAGGTGCGCAGGCGGCTGGACCGCCCGGGCTCTACGGCGCCCGGGCGGCCGTTCTCTCGGGCGACCGACGTCCATCCCAGTTCCCCGACCATCTGGCCGAGCTGATTGCGTTCGAAACAGGCGTGCCCAACGGCCCCTGGGCGTGGGACGGGGTCCTCGGCCTGCTCCGGCCGTACACCGGGACGCTCTGCCTGGCGGCGACGGACGCGGACCACAAGCAGTTCGTCGGCCGCGTCAAGCAGCGGGACGGCTTCGACGTCCGCCGCTCCGGCCGGTACACGCTCATCACGCGCAAGGGCCCGCTGCCGGGCGCCGGCTCGTGGACGCATCAGAACGCGGACGTGAGCAACACGGTCTGCTCGGGCGACGCGATCGTGAAGGCGCCGCTCGGCGTGCTGTGGTTCGGCGGGTCCTCGAACGAAGGCATCCTGCCGCGCCACGGCCACGGCCCCTGCCCCCAGGTCGTCGGCGGCCGCATCCTCATCGAGGGCGGCGACAAGCTCCGCGCCATGGACGTCTACACCGGCCGCGTGCTCTGGGAGGCCGAGCTGCCCGGGGTCGGGGAAGTGTACGACAAGACGTATCACGCCGGCGGCGCGAACAACCTGGGCGGCAACTACGTCTCGCTGCCCGACGCGATCTACGTGGTGTACAAGGGCCGCTGCCTGCGGCTCGACCCGGCCACGGGGAGAAAGGTCGGCGCCAGAGACGGGTATGGTCAGCCGATTGTCGGTCTGGAACACGAAGCGCAAGAGCTCCTGCACCTCGTCCATGAGTTCGATGAACTGGGGATCGAGATGCCCTACCAGGGGATGCGCCATGGCGCGGAGCACCCGTGGTGGCACGGTGCTGGGGCCAGGACCGAGAAGGACTCGAGCAGGCAGATTGAGATCAGCGTAGGTTGTCATACAATACTCCTTTGTTCCCAATAGTCGATTGTGAGGTATGCCATTCGGTGCGCAACGCGTAGTGTGCACCCACAGGTGTGTGAATCGGGACGTCGGTAATCGGCTGTCTCGTACGGTGCGCAGAAGGACGCGCTGCTATCCATTCCTGCTCCCGCGCCTGGGGCAGCGATCCAACGC
>JAWODX010000022.1:0-15639 GCA_046483085.1 Planctomycetota bacterium | reverse complement strand
CCAGGCGGCGGCGGACCTGCTCGGGCGTCTCGGTGTTGCGACGGGCGAGCCGCTGCATCGCCTCGTCGCGGTCCGGCGCGTCGAGGAAGATGTACGTCGCGTCGGGGAACGTATCGCGCAGTTGTTTCGCGCCCTGGACGTCGATTTCGAGGAGGACGGTCCGGCCCTCGGCGAGTTTCTCCTCGAGTTGTGCGCGGGGTGTCCCGTAGAGTTCGCCGTTGTATTCGGCGTGCTCGACGAACCGGCCCTCGTCGGCCCAGCGCTGGAACTCGGCCCGGGAGAGGAAGTAGTAATCGACTCCGTCCCGCTCGCCCGGCCGGGGCGGGCGGGTGGTGGCCGAGACGCTCATCACGACGTTCGGATCGGCGAGCAGCCGGCGGCAGACGGTCGTCTTGCCCGACCCGGACGGGCCGGAGATGACGACGATGCGCGCCGGGTCGTTCCTGCGGGCGTTCATTCGAGGTTGGCCACCTGCTCTCGGATGTGGTCGACCTGGTCGCGAAGGTCGATCACCCGCTCGCTCATCTCGGGGTCGCCGACCTTCGAGCTCATGGTGTTGGCCTCGCGGTGCATCTCCTGGGCGATGAAATCGAGCTTGCGCCCCGACGCCTCCTCCCCCAGCGCGGCCTGGAAGTGGTCGGCGTGGGCTTTCATCCGGCAGATCTCCTCGGCGATGTCGGACCGCTCGCTGTAGTGGATCACCTCGCGGGCGACCGCGCCCTCGTCGAGCTCGAGCCCCGATTTCTCCAGCGCCGAGCCGACCCGCTCCTTCAGCCGGGCCCGGAATTCCTCGACGCTGTCGGCCCGCCGCTCCTCGAGCGCGGGGAGGACGGCGCGGATCGCCTCGCAGCTCTCGCGGAGCGCGGCCGCCAGCGCCCGGCCCTCGCTCGCCCGCATCGCCACCGTCTTCTGCAAGGCCTCGGTCACCACCGGCTTCAGCTTCTGCCACACATGCCCGGCCACCTGGTCCGACACCCCCTCGGCCTCGACGGCGCCGGGGAGCTGGGCGACCTGGTCGACGCGGATCTCCGATTCGAGCCCCAGCTCCTTGCGGAGCTGTTCGAGCTCCTCGACGTAGCTGTGGATGATCCGCTCGTTGAACGCCACGCCGCCGGCGCCCGACCAGTCGATCCGGACGAACACGTCGACGGTCCCGCGCTGGATGAACTCGCGCACGAGGGCGGAGATCCGCTCGCTGACGCCGGGCATCTGCAGGCCGAGCCGGACCCGCGTCTTCAGGTGCCGGCCGTTCACCGTCCGCACGATCACGTCGGCCGACAGCTCGTCGTCGGCAAAGTCCGCCTGCCCAAATCCCGTCATGCTCCGGGGCACCATGTCCCCCCAATCACTCTGCGTCCTTGTCCTTGTCCTTCTCCGGCCGGGAGTCCGGCGCCGCTTCCTCCTCGTCGTCCGCCTCGGTCTCGGCTTCCTCGGCGGGCGTCGGCTGGATCACGGCGCGGTCCTCCTCGGGGACGGCGGCCCCGCCCCCGTCACCCGACGTGGGGAGCCAGGCGATGGTCAGGGCCAGGAGGAGGAAGATGGCGGCCATCACCCCGGTCGCCTTCTCGATCTGGCTGGCGGCGCGGACGCCCAGCGCCGACTCGGCCCCGCCGATCCCGCCCAGCGCGCCGGCCAGCCCGCCCCCGCGGCCGGACTGGAGCAGCACGGCGATGATCAGGAGGATCGCGTCGATGATGAACAGGACGATCAGGACGACCTTGAGTGTGTACACTTACTGCTCCCTGGCACGGATAATGGGGATGAACGTCTCGGCCTCGAGGCTCGCCCCGCCGACCAGCGCCCCGTCGATGTCCTCCTGGCCGAGCAGGTCGGCGGCGTTGTCCGGCTTGACGCTCCCGCCGTACTGGATGCGGATCCCGTCGGCGACGGTCGGCGTGAACCGGTCGGCGAGCGTCGATCGGATGAACGCGTGGACCTCCTGCGCCTGGTCGGGGGTGGCGGTCTTGCCGGTGCCGATGGCCCAGACGGGCTCGTAGGCGAGGACGAGGTCGGCGGCCTGCTCGTCGGCCAGGCCGTCGAGCGCGGCGTCGACCTGGCGGCGGACGACGGTTTCGGTGTCGCCGGCCTCGCGCTGGTCGAGCGTCTCGCCGACACAGACGACGGGCTTCAGCCCGCAGTCGAGTGCGGCTCTGAGCCGGGTGTTGACGCCTGCGTCGGTCTCGCCGAAGTACTGGCGGCGTTCGGAGTGGCCGATGAGGACGTGTGTGCCTCCGACGTCGAGGATCATGGGGCCGGCGGTCTCGCCGGTGAATGCGCCGCTCGGCTCAGGGTACATGTTCTGGGCGCCGACGACGATCGGGCTGTCGGCGAGGGCGCGGGCGACGGCCTGGAGATAGACGAACGGCGGGAACACGCCCACGTCGACGGCCTCGCCGTCACCGACCTCCTCCTTGAGCGCGGTGACCAGGTCGAGCGCGCCGCGCAGGTCCTTGTTCATCTTCCAGTTGCCCGCGATGAAGAGTCGCCTCATTCGGTCCCTCCTCGATTATTCCGCCTTGGGGAATGAGCCCAGGACTTTGAAGAAACTGCAGTGTTTTTCGGCGTCGGCCAGTCCGGCGGCGACCTCGGGCTCCTCGCGGTGGCCGTCCAGGTCGACGAAGAAGAAGTACTCCCACGGCTTGTCGCGCGACGGCCGGGGGTAGAGGTAGGTCATGTTGAGGCCGTGGTTCTTGATGACGTTGAGGAGCTGCCAGAGGGCGCCGGGCTCGTGCTTGACGGAGCAGAGGAACGACGTCTTGTCGTTGCCGGTCCGGCCCGATCGGGCGCGCCCGATGACGAGGAACCGGGTGACGTTCCGCTCGACGTCCTCGATGTGGGCCTGCAGGACCTGGAGCCCGTAGAGGCGGGCGACCATCTCGTGGGCGACGACGGCGGTGTGGGGGTGCTCGGCGGCCTCGCGGGCAGCGTGTGCCGTGCTGGCCGTCTCCACCCGCTCGGCGTCGGGCAGGTGCTCGGCGAGCCAGTCGCGGCACTGGGCCAGTGCGATCGGCTTCGAGCAGACGCGCCGGATCTCGGCCCCGTCGTCCTGGCCCAGCAGGTTGAGGTGGATATCCAGCACCTCTTCGGACATGACCTCCAGCTCGCTGGTGAGGAACATGTCGAGGGTTTCGCGGACGGCGCCCTCGGAGGAGTTTTCGATGGGGACGACGCCGCAGTCGGCACGGCCGGTCTCCACGGCGGCGAAGACGGACGAGATGGTCCGGCCCGGCACGTAGCTGGCGGCGTGCCCGAAGATGTCGTACGCGGCCACGTGGGTGAACGTCCCCTCGGGGCCGAGGAAGGCGACGGTCATCGGCTCTTCCAGCCGCCGGCAGACCGAGATGATCTCGCGGAAGATGCTGCGCACGTCCTCGTCGGCCAGCGGCCCCTCGTTGAGCCCCGCCAGCCGCGCGTAAATCTCCTTCTCCCGCGTGGGCACGAACGCGGTCCGCGAGGAGTGAGCCTTTTCTTCGCCGATCTTCCGGACGGCCCGGGCACGTCGCGAGAGCAGTTGCAGAATCTGGGCGTCCGTCTCGTCGATCTCCCGGCGCCACCTGGCGATGGGCATGCACCTCTCCTTGCCTGTAGCAACGACACACCATCCCCCGCGCCGCCAGGGACGGGGAATCCTAAACTATACCCCCTATCCCGCCTCCAGTCAAATAAAAACGCCCGCTTTTCTGCCACTCGCACACCGCGCCGCAGCCCCCGCTTGACCCGGCGCAGGCGGGCTGGTACGATGACTCCGGTCACATAACCGATCGGAGTCTGCGATGCGATGGCGACTGCCGGCGGCCGTCCTTCTCCTGCCGCTCCTCGGCGGCTGCGCGTTCACAAACGCCAAGAACACCCCGCTTCTGACGTACCTGGACAACAACGTGCGGCCGGAGACCCGCGCCGAGGAGATCGGCCTGGCCCCGCTCGCCGTGCCGGTCGCCATGACCTGCGGGGCGCTGGACATCGCCGTGCTGCATCCGATCCAGGCGAGCGGAAACGCCGCGGCGGACACCTGGGACATCCTGTGGGCGAAGCCGGGGGGCGCCGTCTCGCGGCAGGTGCTCGAGTTCCCGCTCAAGGCCGTCGGGACACCGGTCGTCTTCGCCTTCATCTGGCTGAACCGGTCGCTGTTCGACGTGGAGCGGCTGAGCCGGCCGCCCGAGCGGCCCGAACGCAAGGAGCCCGCCCGCCCGATCACCGTCGACACCTTCTTCGCCATGTCCAACCCGCGCAACCGCCGCCTGCTCAACCTTCTGGAGGCGAACATCGTCCCAGCGGACCCCGTCGCCCGGGTCGCCGCCGGCCCCGTCACCGTCCCCGCCTTCCTCATCGGCGGCGTGCTCGACGCGCTGGTGATCCACCCGGCGCACGTCCTGGACGACGCGTGCTACGACACCGCCGAGGCCGTCTGGGAGCCGACCGACCGCGGCTATTTCACCGAGTGCGCGATCCTCCCCTTCCGCCTGGCGCTCACCCCGCCCGTCTGGCTGATGCACTTCACCTCGCGGTGGGTGTTCGACACGCCGCCGCGGCCGCCCGACCCCGACGAACTGGGCGAGCTCCTCTTGGACCCGGACCCGCGCATGCGGCTGCTGGTCGTCAAGCCGCTGGAGCGCAGCTCGTACACCGGCGCCGACGTGGCGCCCGCCACGAACGCGATGATCGATGCCTGCCGCGCGTATCCGGAGGACCTCGCGTTCTGCGAGGCGCTGATCTCGGTCCTGCCGAAGCCGCTGACCGACGAGGCGCGCGCCTACCTGCGCGAGCTGGCGCTGCGGGGGCAAGGTCGTCTGTGTGGGGCGGCGATCCTGCGGCTCTTCCAGGATTGCCTCTACCGGCCGATCGTCCCGGCCGACGAGGCGCTCTCGGAACAGGAGCGCGAGGCGCGGCTGGAGGAGGAGCACGAGAAGCACCTGGAGCGGTCGGTGAATTTCCTGGCGACGATCTACGACGAGCTGGTCACGGCCGGCCACCACGAGGCGGAGGTATATCTGGCCGCTCTCGCCTACTGGAACACGCGGGCGAAGGGGGCGCGGGCGCTGGGCCTGTACATGCTGCAGTCGCTGGCCGAGCGCGACTGGCCGGCGTACGCGGAGGCCCTGAGCTTCGGTCTGCAGCTCCGGCTGCTGCAGACGACGCCGGCGGGGCGGATCGCCGCCATCCAGCACGAGTGGCGGGCGCTGCGCGTCCAGCCCACCTGGCCGGTGTTCGTGATGGACTTCCTGCGCGGGCCGAAACGCCAGCTCCGCGCGGCGTCCGACATGTCGGAGAAGGAGGTACGGCGGTATATGGAGCGCATTCGCCGGGCCGGCAAGGGCGACGCCATGGAGCGGTACAACTGCTCCGAGCGGCTCGCCACGGCGAAGACCGTGCTGGACGCGGCGGAGACCGCCGAGGAGCTGTGGAAGGGGCCGAAAGATGATCTCGAGCTCTTCCGCGGCATGCCGCTCGAACGCCTGATCGAGAAGGGGGAGCGTTGAACGGCGAGGCGGAGCAGGAGCTCGACCGTCGCCGCGCCCGGCGGCTGACGCTGGCCGGCGCGGCAGCGGGGATCGCGGCCGGCGGCTGCCTGGTCTCGCTGATGGTTCGTGCCGAGCAGATCACCCAGTGGCGGGTCGAGGCCTACGAGCCGGCGGCCGCGTTGCTCGGCGCGCTCGGCATCTGGGCGTTCGGTCCGTCGGACGCGTGGGAACGAGGCTGGCTGGGCGTGGGCGCGGCGATCGGCGCCATGTGGCTGGGCGACCTCCTCCGCGTCCTCTCGGCGACGCCGTTCGAAGAGTGGCTGGGGACGGCCGGCGCGCTGATGCGGCCGGGCTCGCCGACGCAGCGCCGGGTCGCCGAGCTGTTCCGACCGCACCCGTGGATCAAGCTCCTGCGGTACGGCTTCGGCGCGTACATCGGCTGGTACGCCGGCTCCGCGGGCCGGGACGGCGGGCGGGCCGAACCGGCCGCGGAGTCCGAGGATCGGAAATGAGGCGAAGCGGCCCCACGATCGTTCGCCTGCTGGCCGTCGCCGGCCTGGTGGTCCTGTGCTCGGCCTGCTGGCCGTGGGCGAAGAGAGAGGCATCCGACGGCGGCGGCCTGACCGCGCCGGAAGCGCGCCTGCACCTGATCCGTGCTCGTCGACATCTCTACCTGGGCGATCCGCCGGACCCGAACAGCGCGGCGCTCATCGCCACGCAGGTCATCGACCGATGCCAGGAGAAGGATTGCGTGTGGAACGCGTATCTGGTGAAGACGGACGCGCTGCACGCGGCCGGTGACCTGGATCAGGCGGCCGAGACGGCCTACGGCGGGATCGAGAACGTGCTGATCAGCCAGGCCGGCCCGCCATCGGACGACGCGCTCGCCGCCCTCAAGACACTGCTGCCGGTGTACGTCGAGAACGCCGTCGCCTCGCAGTCGCGCCGGAAGCTGATGCGCCACATCGAGGCGTGGCAGGCGGACCTCCACCACCTCTTCCACATGAGCAAACAGCCCGACGAAGAGGCCCTCGCTGCCATCGAGGACGACTTCAAGCTGTTCCGGAAAATGGCCGAGCAGAAGATCGGATCGCGGCCGGCCGAGCGGCAGGCGCGCGAGGTTGTGCGCGAGTACGTCCGCGCGTTCAACGCGGCAGACCGCGAGCGGGCGCTGGCCCTGGCCGAGGAGGGCTCCCCCTACGAGGAGCGGGTCCGGGGCAAGGGGCCGCGCGCGTTTGCCTCGGCCGCCGTGGCGGAACTCCACCCCGCGGGCTCGGTCGTCGTCACCATCCCCGAGGAAGAGACGGCGCCGACCACGGCCGTCTGCGACGTCCTGGCGACGGGCGACGCGGGGTACGCCGAGTTCGCTCGCGGCGTTCGGTTCGTCCTCGTCGGGGCGCCCACCGGCCGCTGGCGGCTCCACAACATCGTCAACCACCCTTGAGAATAACCCGTGACTGAAGCACGTTTCGAGCAGGACGATTCGGCGGCGAAGCCGTTTGCCATCATCAACCGCCTGATCCGCGCTCACATCGCCGAGCTGATCGACTTCTGCCGGGACGAGATCGCCTCGCGCCCGCAACTGGAGAAGATCGTCGACCAGTTGGACATCCTCCGCTCCGACCAGTGGCTTCGGCAGGCGATCTCCGTGTTCCTCGTCTCCGCCGAGTCCTCCGGGGGTCCGGCGATCGAGTGGCACGACGAGGTCGGCGAGCTGAACTTCGCGACGGGGCTGAGCATCGCCGCTGCCAGCCAGATCCTCGGGATTCTGCGCGACGCCGTCCTCGAGCTCGTCTGGAAGGCCGCCGAACAAGGCGGCCTGCCCGAACGGGAGGTCCGCAACGCGGCGGCCACAGTGCTCGGCGCGTACGATAGCGCCCTGGCCGCGCAGGCGTCGGCCTACCTGCGCGAGAGCCGGCGCCACCTGAGCCATGTGAACCAGCAGCTCGAACTCCGACAGAGGACGTTCGAGCGCGACCTGGCACTGGCGGAGCTGGTGCAGAAGCGATTCATCCCCAGCTCGTTCCAATCCGAACACTTCCGGGCGGAGGTCCGGTACGAGCCAACGACGGGCGTCGGCGGCGACCACGCCGGGCTGTTCCCCATCTCGCCCGACCTGTTCTATGCCACGATCTGCGACGTGACCGGGCACGGCATCGCGTCGGCTCTCGTCGCCGAGATCGTCAGTTCCCACGTCCGCCCCATCCTCCGCGACCAGGTCGGCACCAGTTTCCAGTACAACGTGGACCCGCTCACGGTCCTTCGCGTGCTCAACTCCCTCTTTTACGAGCAATTCCAGCCTCTGGGCATCCTCCTCAGCTCGTTCGTCGCGCTGATCGACTACGAGGCCCAAAGGATCACGTACGCCGGCGGCGGGCATCCGCCACCCGTCCTCCAATGCTGCTCGGCACACAACCTGATCGAGCTTCGGTCGCAGAACATCATGCTCGGCGCGGCGGAGGATTGTGTCCTCGACTCCGGTCAGGATACCGCGCCGGTCCATCCAGGTGACCGCGTCGTCTTTTATACCGATGGAATCATCGAGGCGAACGACCGGCACGGCAACATGCTCGGCGTGGACGGACTGCTCGATATCCTGCGACATAATTACGAAACCCCTCCCGACGACCTTGCCGACCAAATCCTGTCTGCGGCGCTCGACATGTCCGAAGGAAATCCCTCCGACGACATGACGGTGATCCTCATCGATCTTCTCGACGAAGACACCTGACCGTGCTGTGCCGCTGTTATCTGAGTCTCTGTTTCTAATATATTCATGTCATCATCATAATAATAAGGCCTGTGGTTTTTGGGGTTTTACCCATGGCGGGGACAGAAGCCCTTTCAAGACAAGGCCTTGCGTGGTAGGACCGTTTCGAGTGAGTTGTGGATAACTTGTGGGTGAACTTGTGGTAAAAGGACATTAGTCAAGTCGCGGGACGAGCCTGAGGCAGTAACTGACAAACGATCGAAAATCCGCGCACGGGGCGCTCGTATCTACCCCAACACAATATCGACAAGTTATCAACAGCATCCTGTGCTTCAACTGTGCATGTGGCGGGGGTGGGTTGTGGATAAATTGTGGCTGATCGGTTCGCAGAAGGGGGAAAAGGTGGCGAAGTCAGGTCCTGACCGCCGGCAGGATCTCGCTGAGGAAGCGCCCGGTGTATGATTTTTCGACGGCCGCCACCCGTTCGGGCGTCCCTTCCGTGACGATCCGGCCGCCCTCGTCACCGCCCTCCGGGCCGAGGTCGATGACCCAGTCGGCGCACTTGATGACGTCGAGGTTGTGCTCGATGATGACCACGGTATTGCCCTTCTCGACGAGGCGGGTGAGCACGGTCAGCAGTTTGCTGATGTCGGCGAAGTGCAGGCCGGTCGTCGGCTCGTCGAGGATGTACAGGGTCCGGCCCGTGGCCCGCCGGCCGAGTTCCGACGACAGCTTGACCCGCTGCGCCTCCCCGCCGCTCAGCGTCGTGCTCGGCTGGCCGAGGCGAACGTAGTCCATCCCCACGTCGGCGAGGGTCTGAAGAACCCGCTTCAGCTTCGGGATGTTCTCGAAGAAGTCGAGGGCCTCGGCGACGGTCATGTCGAGCACGTCGGCGATGCTCTTCCCGCGGTAGCGGACCTCGAGGGTCTCGCGGTTGTACCGCCGGCCCTTGCACTCTTCGCATCGGACGAAGATGTCGGGCAGAAAGTGCATCTCGATGCGCTTCGTCCCCTGGCCGTCGCAGGCCTGGCAGCGGCCGCCCTTGACGTTGAAGCTGAACCGGCCCGGCTTGTAACCCCGGATCTTCGCCTCCTTCGTCCTGGCGAAGAGGGCGCGGATCTCGGTGAACGCACCCGTGTAGGTCCCCGGGTTCGACCGCGGCGTCCGCCCGATCGGCGACTGGTCGATGTCGATGATCTTGTCGACGTGCTCGATCCCCTCGATCGCCTCGTGCGGGCCCCCGCGCTCCCGCGCCCGGTGCAGCTCGTGGGCGAGCGCCTTGTACAGCGTCTCCGTCACCAGCGAGCTCTTGCCCGAGCCGGAAACGCCCGTCACGCACGTGAACACACCGAGCGGGAAGACCGCATCGATGTGGCGAAGGTTGTTAAGCGACGCGCCGCGCACGACGATCTGGCGGTCCGGATCGACCGGCCGGCGCTCCTCGCGGACCGGGATCCCGCGGACCCCGGCCAGGTACTGGCCGGTGATCGAGGCCTCGCTGTCGGCGATCTGCTCGGGCGAGCCCTGGGCGACCACGCGCCCGCCCTGCTCGCCGGCGCCCGGGCCGAGGTCGATCACGTGGTCCGCCTCGCGGATCGTGCGCTCGTCGTGCTCGACGATGACCACCGTGTTGCCGATGCCCTGCAGGCGGCGGAGGGTGAAGAGCAGGCGGCCGATGTCGCGCTGGTGCAGCCCGATGCTCGGCTCGTCCAGCACGTAACACACGCCCACCAGCCCGGACCCCACCTGGGTGGCGAGCCGGATTCGCTGCGCCTCGCCCCCGGCGAGCGTTCCGCTCGACCGGTCGAGGGTCAGGTATTCGAGCCCGACGTCGACGAGGAACCGCAGGCGTTCGCGGATCTCTTTCAGCACGTCGCGGGCGATCCGCGCCCGCTCCTTGTCGAACGAGAGCGACTCGAAGAACTCGCGGGCGTCGCTGACCGAGAGGGCGGCGATCTCGCTGATCGACCGGCCGCCGATGAGCACGGCGAGCGACTCCGGCCGCAGGCGGCCCCCGCCACACGCCGCGCACGAAAGCTCGCTCATATACTCCAGGATCCGCCGCTTCACCGTGTCGCTGTCCGTGTGCTCGAACCGGTAGTGCAGCGACGGGATCACCCCCTCGAACTCCGCCCCGTACTCGCGCTCCTGCTTCGGCTTCGAGCCGTGCAGCAGGAGATTCCGCTGCCACGCGCGGAGCGCCTCGAACGGCTGGTTTCGCGGGATGCCAAACGCGACGGCGGCGCGCCGCAGCCGCCGCCGATACCACACCGGCATGCCCGGGCCCGGCTTCCACGCCTCGATCGCGTTGTCCGCGATCGACTGCCGAGGGTCCGGCACCACGAGCTCCGGGTCCACCTCCAGCCGCGTCCCCAGCCCGCCGCAGACCGGGCACGCGCCGTACGGGCTGTTGAACGAGAACATCCTCGGGGTCAGCTCCTCCAGGCTGACCCCGCACTCGGCGCACGCGTACAGCTCGCTGTACAGCGTGTCCTCCCAGCCGCCCTTTTCCTGCTCGACGGTGATGACCACCAGCCCGGAGCCCAGCCGCAGCGCCGTCTCGATCGAGTCCTGCAGCCGGGCGCGACGCGTCCCCTTGATCACCAGGCGGTCGACCACGATCTCGATGGTGTGCGTGACGTTCTTGTCCAGGTCCGGCGGCTGGTCCACGTCGAACAGCTCGCCGTCCACCCGCGCCCGGACGTACCCCTCGCGCTTCGCCCGGTCGAAGACCGCCCGATGCTCCCCCTTGCGGCCGCGGATCACCGGCGCGAGCACCATCACCCGCGTCCCCGTGTCGAGCGACTGGACGGCGTCGGTGATTTGCTGCGGGCTCTGCCGGGCGATCGGCCGGCCGCAGACGTGGCAGTGCGGCTCGCCGACCCGGGCGAAGAGCAGGCGCAGGTAGTCGTAGATCTCGGTGGTGGTGGCGACGGTGGACCGCGGGTTCGCCGCCGCCGAGCGCTGCTCGATCGAGATGGTGGGCGGCAGGCCCTCGACCTGCTCGACGTCCGGCTTTTCCATCTGCTCGAGGAACTGCCGGGCGTAGGCCGACAGGCTCTCGACGTAGCGGCGCTGGCCCTCGGCGAACAGCGTGTCGAACGCCAGGGAGGACTTGCCCGACCCGCTGATGCCCGTGACGACCACGAACCGGTCGCGCGGGATCTCCACGTCGATGTTCTTCAGGTTGTGCTCGCGGGCGCCGCGGATGTGAATGAACTTCTCTGCCACCGACCCACCTACCGATTCCCCGGTCCGGGCACCGGCTCGAACCGCGTGAGGACGGCCCGAACCAGGTTGTCGAGCCGCTCCTGGAAGGCCACGCGCTCGTAGCCCTCGGTGATCTGCCGCGCCCGGCCCGGATCGACCTCGGGCCGGCGCAGATCGGTGAGGACCCCGATCGCGCAGCCGGCGGCCCGGTCGCCGATCAGCGCCGGCTCGCTGATCTCGATGAACCGGAGCGAGAAGAGCATCTGCTGGCGGGCGATCCGTTCGGCTGCCTGCTGCAACTGCATGCGCAGTTGGAACTGCTGGTACGGGGCCACGCCGCTCAGTTCCCGGAATTGCCGGATCTGCTGCCCGAGCCGGTTCTGCTGGAACTCCAGATCCCCTCGGCTCATCGGGGCCGCCTCGTTGAGCCGCACGTTCTCGACGAGCTCCCCGAATGCCTTACGATCAGGCAGCGCCGCGGTCAGCCCGTCGGCCGTCGGCTCCTTCACGCGGGCGGCGACCGTCTCGGCGAACGCCCGGGCCCGGGCCAGCCGCCGCTCACGGTCCACGTCGCGTCGCACGTCCGGCTCGACGTCCTCGAATGGGGGGACCGCCGGCTCCCGCACCGCGCCGAGCCGGACGATCGCCCGCTGGCCCGAGAGCGCCCGCAGGACGGGGCTCGTGGCGCCCGCCTTCGCCGTCTCCAGGAACGCATCGAGCCCGGGCAGGTCCTTCAGCCAGGGGAAGGTGGACTCCTCGGCGGCGGCCCCGGGCGCGTACTCGATGGACGACGAGTACTCGACGCCGTCCAGCTCGTTCGCCACCTCGGCCAGGTCGGCGCCGTCGTCCTCCTCGATCCTCTTCTGCGCCGCGGCCAGCCGCTCGATCGCCTTCGCCCGCTCCTTCTTCGCGCGGACGATCCGCGTGAGCTCGCTCCGGACCGACTCGTCGTCGAGCGGCTTGTACACCGGCTTGCCGGGCTTCGACGCCTCGTCGTCCTTGAAACGCGCCCGGAGCTGGCCGTAGGCCGCTTCCAGCTCCTCATCGCCCGGCTCGAGCTCTTCGTCGTCGAGCTCCCGCTCGTTGACGGTGAGCGTCTCCAGTTCGTAGATCAACGCCGTCTTGTAGTCGTCCTTGTGCTCGCCGAAGTATTTCTCGGCCTCCTCGTCGGTGACCTCCTGCTCCGCGGGGAAGAGGCGTGCGGGGAAGGGGACGTAGTGGACCTTGATGAGCGGGTTCTCGCGGGCCTCGATCACGCGGGCGAACTGGAACCGGCCGCCGGCGTCGACCACGCCGGTGACCCCGCCCGGCTTGGTCGCGAAGACCGCCCGGCGCAGCTCGAGCGAGATGTCGGCCCCCGCCTCCGCCTCGCCGAACGAGACGAAATGCGGCGGCCGGTGCCGGACGTTCGGAGGCAGCCCGCGGGCCAGTGCCGGCCGGAGCAGCGCGCCGGCGATGGAGAGGTCGGGGTTCGCTTTGACCGCCGCCCAGACCGCCTCGGCCGCCTTCCGCGCCCGGTCGGCGAGGCGCCGCTCGCGGGCCGCCGCCACCACCTCCGGCTCGATCTCGTCGAACTCGGGAACGAACGCCTCGGTCCGCTCGACGACGCGGAAGACGATCCAGCCCTGGTCGCTCACCTCGGTCGGCTCGCTCAGCTTGCCCTTCGGGCTCTCGGCGATCGTCCTGGCGAGGTTCGGCGCGTGAATCCGGTCGTGGATCACGCGGTCGGACGCGGTGAACTCGCGCGTGGTGCCACGGATGAGAAGCGGCTCGAGCTCGGGGCCCAGCGTCTCGGCCGTCTCGGGCAGGGGGGTGTCTTTCGCCTCGAGGGCGGCCCGGCGGGCCTTTCGGACCGCGGCCTCGGTCGCCCCCCCCTCTCGCGCCTTCTTCCGGGCGAGCTCGCGACGGATCGCCTTCTTCAGGTCGTCGTCCAGCTCGCGGCCCTCGTACTGCGGGTTCTCCGACTTCCGGTCGGCCTCGTAGCAGGCGCGCACCTGCTCGTCGGTGATCGTCTCCGCGACCTGGCGCTCGACCCTGGCGAAGGGTGCGAACATGAACTCGGCCCGGGTCCGCGCCGGCTCCCGGAACTCGTCCTGGTGCTTCTCGTAATAGTCCCGGGCCGCGTCCTTCTCGACCGTGACGGCGAGCGGGCGGTAGGCTTCCGGGTCGACCGACAGCGATTCGATCTTGCGCTCCTTCACCGGCTTCTGGTCCTCGCGGACCATCAGCACGACGTGGTCCTCCCCGACGACCGGCTCGCTGAGGGTGCCCGGCTCGAGGTCGAACGCGGCCTGGACGAGCGTCTTGTCGCCGAGGAGCCCGTCCTCGTCGCCCTCGCGGAACGCGTCGGACGTCTTCGCCGTCCTGGGGAGCTGGAGCTCGGCGGCCGTGGTCCGGAAGATGTCGAGCAGGATGCGGCGGAGATAGTCTAGGTACGCCCCGTCGAAGTCGTCGTCGGCGGATACCGCGCGGAGGTCGGCGGGGGTGAAGGCGACGTAGTCGAGCTGGACCTCGTCGGCGATCTCGTCCACGCGGGTGGACACGGCGGTGTAGCGGGTGCCCTCGTGCTCGACGAGCGGGACGATCTCGCCGGGAACGTGCCGGGGCTGCCGGGCGATGGACTCGGCGAGCGGCGGGGCGAGGTCGGGCGCCTGCCCGCCGATCACCGTGCCCGACCGGACCTCCAGGTCGTTTTCGTCGGCGACCCGGCCGAGTACGTCGCGGGCCATGCGGCGCTTCAGCTTCGAGGCCGCGGCCCTGGCCTGTTCGACGGCGCGGAACCACGTGTAGTCGCGCCGGACCTCCTGTTGCGTCTCCGGGGGCAGCTCGTCGAAGTCGAGGGGGCGCTCGTCCATCCGGCTGAGGACGCGGAAGAGGAAGAGGTCGTCGCCGGCGGAGAGGATCGGGCTGACCCGGCCGACGACCGGGGTGTCTTCGGCCCGCCGTTGCGCGTCGGGCCGCATGCCCGGGTCGAACGCCAGTTCGGGGAACTTCTCCGCCCGGGCCAAACGGGGGAACTCCCGGCTCAGTTCGTCGGCGCCGAGCGGCCGGTCGGTCGAGGCGACCTCGAGCCCGAGCTCCTCGGCGCGGGCCCGGAACGCCTCGGGGGCGAGGGGCTCCTTGCGGGCCGCGCGGGCCAGGCGGCGGAGTTCGGGCCGCTTGTCGCCGGCGGCGACCACGTACTGGATCTGCACCCGGGCGGGCTGCAGGTACCCGCAGTTGATCAGCGTGGGCGGGCGCTCTTTTCGCTCGTCGTAAAAGTCGAGCAGGTCCTCGCGCGACGGCCGGTCGGTCGGATCGTAGAACGGGCGGATCCAGACGTGGAGGATGAGGCCCTCCGCCTCCTCGGTGTCGAGGGCGACCGCCTGGGCCGCGACGTCCTCGGGCAGCGGAGCCGCCTCGTCGGGGCCGCAGAGCAGCCGGACGTATTTCTGCACGAGCAGGTATTCCTCGCACGTCTGCCTCATCTGCTCGGTCGACTGGCCCCGCTTCGCCTCGACGATCTCGTTGTAGTCCTCGTACTCCCGGAGGACGACGTACCGGCCGCGCAGCCAGCCGGAGTCCTTCTTGACCAGCGTGCCCTGGGCCGTGAAGCCGGCCGAAACGTGGGTCACGCGGAAGAAGTAGTGCTTGTCGCCGGCCTGGAAGACCGGGCTCACCTTGCCGATCGGGATGGAGAAGAGCGCCTCGCGGACGTCGTCCGGCAGGGCCGGCTCGCCGCCGGGCCCGGGCGTGGTCAGCGGGTGGAGGGCGCGGGCCGCCGTCTCTTCGGTGAACGGCCGGCTGAGCCCGTGGGTGAGGGCGGGGTCCTGGCTCTCGGCGGCGGTGCCGAGCGCGGCCCTCCACGCCTTGCCTTCGCGGCCCTGGCGGGCGATGGCCGCCACCTGCCGGCGGGCGCGGCGGATCAGGTCCGGGGCGAGCTCCTTGGCCCGGGCCTGCTGGTACTCGCGGCGGACCGCGTTTTCGACGTCGTCGAACGGCTGGTCCTTCCGCTCCGAGGTCTCCTTGTGGAAGCGGCGCAGTTCGGCGTCGCTCGGCTCGATTTTGCCGGCCAGGGCGGCCGGGTCGGCGAGGACGTACTCGACCTCTTCGGTGTGCGGCGGGTGCTTCTTGAGCATGGCGGCCACGGCGTCCGGCCCGACGCGCAGTCCCTCGTGTCGAGCCGCGATGAGCAGGACCAGCCGCTTCTCCTTCGACCTCGACTTCGAAGAGCGGTTCTCGGCGTCCCTGCCGTCCCGGCCCCCCGGGGACGTCGACGGC
>JAWODX010000012.1:0-5779 GCA_046483085.1 Planctomycetota bacterium | reverse complement strand
CGCCCGTCCTTTACCACCTCCCGGACGCCCGGCCCGTCGAGGGCGACGACGGGCCGCCCGGCCGCCAGCGCCTCGGCGACCACCACCCCCTGCGTCTCGCACGTGGAGGCGAAGACGAACACGTCCAGCGCGTGGTACGCGTCGTACAGGTCCCCGCCGGTGAGGGTGCCGGCGAAGTGGACGCGATCCCGCATCGGGGCCAGGCGCGCCTCCATCGTCGCCCGGGCCGAGCCGGAGCCGACGACGAGGAAGTGGCCGGCGGGGATGGCCTCGAGGGCGGCGGCCACGGCGTCGCTCAGGAACCCGAGGTTCTTCTCCGGCCCCAGTCGGCCCACGTGCCCGATGACAAATGCGTCCTGCGGGATCCCCTGCCGGCGGCGGAACCCCGCCCCGTCGCCCTCGGTGAACGCGTCCAGGTCGAGCCCCGTGGGGATGACGCGGACCGGCGTCTCCACCCCTCGCTCCTCGAGCAGGTCCCGGATGCTCTCGCTGGGTGCGATGACCGCGTCGCACAGGTTTGCGTAGCCGACGGTGAGCTTGATGGCATAGGCCCGCATCGGGGGCAGCTCGACCGGGACGTAAGAGGTGAAGAATTCGTAGCGGCTGTGGTGGGTGAAGGCGATGGGGATCTGTCGGGCGGCGGCCTCGCGCAGCGCGGTGGTTCCCAGGAGGAACGGATGGTGGCTGTGGATGATCTCGGGCCGGAACGCGTCCATCGCCTCGGCCAGGCCGGGATGGGCGGGGAGTGCGACGGCGAAGTCGCTGCCGTTGAAGTTCTGGATCGCGGGGGTGCGCAGCACGTCCTCTTCGTCCTCGGGCTGCTCGTCGTGCCGCGGGGCGACCACGAGCACCCGGTGCCCCCGCGCCCGGAACGCCCGGGTCAGGCGGTCCACCGAGTACGCCACGCCGCCGACCTGCGGCAGGTACGTGTTGGTGAACATGGCGATTCTCACCGCGTGCGGCCTCCGTCGCCGGAATGTCTGCCGATCGGGCCGGGCCCGGACCGCCGGGGCCGGCCTCAGTCGCTTCCGCCCGTCGCCCCCGCGCGGGGCAGGGTGACGGTCACCGTCGTGCCCTCGCCGGGGCGGCTGTCGATCTCGATCTCTCCGCCGTGATCCTCGACGATCTTCCTCGTCAGCGCCAGGCCGAGGCCCGTGCCGCCTTCCTTCGAGGTCTGGAACGGTTCGAACATCCGCTGCGTCTCCTCCGGCCTCATCCCCGGCCCGGTGTCCGCCACGCGGACGGCGACGGCCCGCGGGCCGGCGCGGCAGGTCAGGACGAGCGAGCCGCCCCCGTCGGCCATGGCGTCGATCGCGTTGTGGCCGAGGTTGAGGAACGCCTGGCGCAGCTTCTTGCGGATCGCCGGCACGCGGCAGGCGCGGGCGTCACAGGGCTCGACGCGCAGGTCGACCTCGGCCCCGGACGCGTGCGGCTCCAGCGCCCGGCCGACGTCCTCGAGGAGCGGCTCGATCGGCTCCGGTTCCCGCTCGCCCTCGGTCGGCGTGACCAGTTCGAGCACGTCGTCCAGCAGCTCCTCGCCGGCGGTCTCCTGCTCGATGATCTTTTCGACCGTCTCCCGATCCTCGTCGCTCAGGCCGTCGCTCCCGGCCAGGGTCCGGGCCAGCATGCCGATGGTGACGAGGATCCGGCGCACCTCGTGCGAGAGATGGGCGTGCGCGTGGCCCAGTTGTCGCAGCCGGACGTCTTCCGCCTCCCTTGGCCCGGCCGTCTCGTTCTTCTTCGGCATGAGTCACCCCTCTGTTTCGCCTGAACCGGGTGCTCCGCCCCCGGTCGCCGGGAGCAAGCCCTCTATATTACCCAATATGTCGTCGCGGGCCATCCTGTCAAGGGCGGGCGCGGCGTGCCGCGCGGATGCTCTGGAGGGTGTCGCCAGCAAGTTCGGCCTGACGGGCCGGCTTGTAGGGCAAACACGGGCAGGGAAAGAGGGGAAAGCACTACGCGACCGTCGCCGTCCCTGCGATAGACTTGCATCAGAGCAGATGTATGATCTAATGTTCGATCAGGGTATCCCCCGGCGGAGGCCGACCGAAGTCGGGAAGGAAGACGTTGAGCCGAGTCACGAACGAGACCGTCGCCGATCAACTGGAGCGGGCGGCCGAGCTGCTCTGGCTGCTCGACTCGAACCCCTTCCGCGCCCGGAGCTATCAGAACGCGGCGAACGCGGTGCGCGGATGCGACGAGCCGGTCGCGCGGATGCTCGAGCGCGGCGGGCCGACGGCGCTGCAGGAGCTGCCGGGGATCGGGGCGAAGCTGGCCGGGGCGATCCGAGAGATCGCCGACACCGGCCGGCTCGGGATGATCGCCGACCTCGAGGCGCAGGTCTCGCCGGAGGACGTGCTGGCCCGGGTGCCGGGCATCGGCGAGAAACGCGCCCGGCAGCTCCACGAGGAGCTGGGGGTCGAGTCGCTCCAGGAGTTGGAGCAGGCGGCGCACGACGGCCGCCTCGAGCAGGTGGAGGGGATGGGCGAGACGCGGGTGCAGGGCATCCGCGACGCGCTCGCCGGGATGCTGAGCCGCCGGCGGCGCCCCGTCTCCGACGAGGAGGATCAGCCGCCGGTCGGCGTGCTGCTCGGCATCGACGCCGAGTACCGGCGAAAAGCGGAGGCCGACGAGCTCCCGCGGATCGCGCCGAAGCGGTTCAACCCGCAGGGGGAGACGTGGCTGCCCATCCTCAAGACGCGCGAAGGCGGGTGGGCGTTCACCGCGCTGTTTTCGAACACGGCCCGGGCGCACGAGCTGGGCCGGACGCACGACTGGGTCGTGATCCATTTCGGGAGAGACGGGGAGGAAGACCAGTGTACGGTCGTCACCGGGCGGAGCGGCGAGCTGAACGGCCGCCGCGTCGTCCGTGGCCGTGAGAGCGAATGTATCGAGTACTACGGGAACACGGAGGACGTCGATGAGTGACGAAATCAGGGAGCTTCTGGGCAAGGAGGAATCGTTTCTGGACTACGAGTGCCGGGGCATTTCGAAGGAGCAACTGCATCTGCCCGGTCCGGACTTCGCCGACCGGGTGCTGGTGGGGACGGACCGGCCGGCCCCGGTGCTCCGGAACCTGCAGCAGGTGTTCGACAACGGCCGCCTGGCCGGCACCGGGTACCTCTCGATCCTCCCGGTCGACCAGGGCATCGAGCACTCGGCCGCGTCGGCGTTCGCGCCCAACCCCATCTACATGGACCCGGAGAACATCGTGAAGCTGGCCGTCGAGGGCGGGTGCAACGCCACCGCGTCGACCGTCGGCGTGCTGGGCGCGGTCTCGCGCCGGTACGCCCACAAGATCCCCTTCATCGCGAAGCTGAACCACAACGAGCTGCTCACCTACCCGACCTCGTACGACCAGACGTTGTTCGGCGGCGTGGAGATGGCGTTCGACCTCGGCGCGGTCGGCGTCGGCGCCACGATCTACTACGGCTCGGACGAGTCGCGCCGGCAGATCAAGGAGGTCTCCGAGTGCTTCGAGCTCGCCCACTCCATGGGGCTGTTCACCGTCCTCTGGTGCTACCTGCGGCACGAGGCGTTCACCAAGGAGGGGACGAACTACGAGCGGTCGGCCGACCTGACCGGCCAGGCAAACCACCTGGGCGTCACCATCCAGGCAGACCTCATCAAGCAGAAGCAGCCCGAGTGCAACGGCGGCTTCCGGGCGATCGACTTCGGCAAGACCGACGACCGGGTCTACGACGAACTCGCCCCGGACCACCCGATCGAGTGGACGCGGTGGCAGGTGGCCAACTGCTACATGGGCCGCGTGCCGCTGATCAACTCGGGCGGCGCCTCGGGCGAGAACGACCTCGCCCAGGTCGTCCGGGCGGCGGTCATCAACAAGCGGGCCGGCGGCAGCGGCATGATCACCGGCCGCAAGGCGTTCCAGAAGCCGATGAGCGACGGGGTCGAACTGCTCCACGCCGTCCAGGACGTGTACCTGAGCGACGAGGTGACCGTCGCCTGACCCGGGCGACGGCAGAAACGGTGGGGCAGACATTCCTGTCTGCCGGCACGCAGGTCGGAGTCGTCGCCCCGCCGGGGTCGTGTCTGCGCGATTGTCCGCGCACCGGCTCGGCCGGCCGCAACGCACCCACAAAGGAGACCGACGCCATGTTCGGGAAATCGATCAAGCTCTTCAAGCTGTTCGGGTTCGAGGTCAAGATCGACGTGAGCTGGCTGATCATCCTCGTGCTCGTCGTCTGGTCGCTGTCCGGCGGCGTCTTCCCCGAGATGTACGAGGGCCTCGCCACGGCGACGTACTGGCTGATGGGCGCGGCGGCGGCGCTCGGCCTGTTCATGTCGATCGTGCTGCACGAGCTCTGTCATTCGCTGGCGGCCCGGCGGTTCGGCCTGCCGATGACCGGGATCACCCTGTTCATGTTCGGCGGGGTGGCCGAGATGAGCGACGAGCCGCCGAGCCCGAAGGCCGAGCTCGTGATGGCCGTCGCCGGCCCGGCCTGCAGCGTCGTCATCGCCGCCGTCTGCCTCACCCTCGCCCATTTCGGCAAGCGGTTCGGCTGGCCGGTCGTGCCGACCGGGGTGGTCCGGTGGATCGGCCTGATCAACGTCATCCTCGTCTGCTTCAACCTGATCCCCGGGTTCCCGCTCGACGGCGGGCGCGTGCTCCGGGCCATCCTCTGGCACTACAAGCGCAACCTGCGGAAGGCGACGCGGATCGCCTCGCGGGTGGGGATGACGTTCGGCGGCGTGCTCATCGCGCTCGGGGTGCTGCAACTGCTGCTGGCCTTCACCGAATCGGGCGTTCGGACCAGCCCGATCGGCGGGCTGTGGTGGATCCTCATCGGGATGTTCATCCGCGGCGCCGCCAGCCAGGGTTACCGCCAGGTGCTCATCCGCGAGGCGCTGCACGGCGAGCCGGTCCGCCGGTTCATGAACGACCACCCGGTCACCGTGCCCAGTGACCTCTCGCTCCACGACCTGGTCGAAGACTACGTGTACAAGCACCACTTCAAGATGTTCCCCGTCGTCGACGACGGCCACCTGGCCGGCTGTGTGACGACCCGCCAGGTCAAGTCGGTGCCCCGCGGCGAGTGGCCCGAAAAGACCGTCGACGACATCGCCGAGTCGTGCACCGACGAGAACACGGTCGGGCCGGAGAGCGACACGATGGACGCGTTGAACAAGATGAACAAGGGCAAGATCAGCCGGCTGATGGTCGTCGAGGGCGACCGGCTCGACGGCATCCTCACCCTCAAGGACCTGCTCAAGTTCCTCTCGCTCAAGCTCGAACTGGAAGGCGAGGAGGAAGAAGGCGAGCGGCTCGACGACCGCCTCTCCGCCGCCGAGGAGAGCTGAACCTGCCAGACAACCACGAACAACACGCCGAACACGGCGACCACGCGGGCCATTCCATGCCCGAAGCCGACCACGCCGAGGGGCACGGCGGCGGCCACGACCATCGTGAACACCACAAGCACATGGCCGCCGACTTCCGCCGCCGGTTCTGGATCTCGCTCGCCCTCACCGCGCCCGTCCTCGTCCTGTCCCCCATGATCCAGGGCTGGTTCGGCCTGGCCGACCGCCTGGCGTTCCCCGGCGACCGGTTCGTCCAGTTCGCCATCGCCACGGTCATCTTCTTCTACGGCGGCTGGCCGTTCCTCACCGGGTTCGTCGGCGAGCTCCGGCAGCGGCAGCCGGGGATGATGACCCTCATCGCCCTGGCAGTCACCGTCGCCTACGTCTACAGCTCGCTGGTCGTCTTCGGCCTGCCCGGCAAGGTCTTCTTCTGGGAGCTCGCCTCCCTGATCGTGGT
>JAWODX010000614.1:0-30793 GCA_046483085.1 Planctomycetota bacterium | reverse complement strand
CTCTGGACTCATTTTAGCAGTCTAACTGGCGAACTTGGGCTAGGTCTGAAAACATACACACCACGAAGTACACGAAGACCACGAAGAACGGCGATCATCAGTCCTTCCCCTGAAGCCGGAGACGGACCGTCAGACGCTTCTCCAGGCCCGGAGGGGCCGCACATGGCAGGCCCTGGGGCGACGCCGCCCCGGGACAGGTTCGAGATTATCTCAAAAGGTGGTGCGGACATTCCTGTCCGCCATCTGGCAGGCAGGAATGCCTGCCCCACCCACTATTGAGATAGTGTGTTCGTGGCCTTCGTGCTCTTCGTGGTGAAATACCCGGCTAGTCCGGATCGGTTTCATCCGAACGGATGGCGCGGGCGAGCCAGCCGGCGGCGACCGGGGTCAACACCCACAACAACGCCATCGAGACCCCCGCGGCGAGTCCGCCGACGACCATCCCCCGGAACAAGAGCACCCCGGCCAGCACCAGACACGTCCCCAGCGTCGTGCACCTCACCCCCGCGTGCAGCCGGCTCAGCGCGTCGGGCATACGGACCACCGCCAGGCAGCCGACGAGGTTCAGGAACAGGCCGAGCGGCAGCAGAACCGAGGCGACGTAATCAGCCATCCGAGCCCTCCCCGCCCGCGGGCCAGACGATGGCCAGCGAGACCGCGACGACCACCAGCGGCCAGGCCGCCACGACCCACCGCCAGATGCCGAGCCCTTCGCCCCCGAACGGAATGACGAAGAAGACCGGACAGACGACGGCCAGGACCAGCGTCGCCGCCGCCCGGTCGCCCCAGCCCGGACCCATCCACACCCGCCACAGGCACAACAACACGCCCAGGAGCCAGGCGCCGAACATAGCCCACGCTATCCACGCCATCGCTCTACTCGATGATCCGTTCCAGCAGGGTCTCGAACCGGCCGCAGACCGGGTCGACCGCCGCCGACCGCTCGGCGCGACCGGCGACCAGACAATGCACGTGCAGGTCCCGGCCGTCCGCCTCCACGGCGAACGTCCCCGGCGTCAGCCGCAGGGCCCACACCAGGAGCGCCCTCGCCGCGCGCGTCGTCAGCCGGGTGCGAAACCGGACCACTTCCGGCCGCACCGGCAGGTCGGGATGCAGGGTCAGATACACGACCTGGGCCGCGGCGATCAGCCAGTGATAGACGACGAGCGCGGGGAAGCACAGCGCCCAGACGTAGCGGAGCGGGGCGAGGAGTTTGACGGCGTGCGACGCCACAGCCTTCACAATGGGCACCTGCCGATCGTCCGTCGGGCCGGCTGATGGAACCACAGTGTACGCGGCCCGGCCCCGGTTTCAAGGAGAAACCTGCCGTGCGCAGCCCGAAGCGGGCCCTGGAATTGCTGCAGCCGTCGGCCGGGAAGCCCGGCGAAGAGAGGCCCTCGGAAGGCGAACCCAGCGAGCATGGGTTCCTCCTCGCCGTCATCCGAGGCAACTGGGAGGCGGCCAGGACCCTGTGCAACAGGGTGACAGAATGGACGCGGAACGCCCGCCAAGATGTCAGCCGTGCGCGCACAGGTCCTGTGGGCGTTCTGGCCTGGTGGCGTGCCGGTTCAGCCGAACTCCTCGCGCATCCGGCCGGTGTAGTAGCGGACGAGCTCGAACTCGGCGTCGGGCGCCAGCCGGTGGTCGGGGCAGGGGAGGTATCGGCCGAGCCCGACGAGCGGCTTGATGCGCTCGATCTCGGCGTCGACCGCCGCCCGGTCCCGGGCGAACACCCGTTTGTCCACGCCGCCGACGCCGCGCAGCTCCTCGCCGTACTCCCGCCGCCAGGGCTCGATGCTCGCGCCCCAGACGCCGACCTCGATGGGGAACATGGTGTTCACCCCGTTCTCGAGCCAGATGGGTACGAGTGCGTCGATCTTCCCGTCGCAGTCGAGCGAGACGATGTCGATCCCGTGCTCGCTCAGCAGGTCGGTGATGCGGCGGTAATGGGGCCCGACCTTCTCGGCGAAGACGTCCGGCCGGATGAGCGGCCCGCTCTTGAAGCAGATGTCCTCCCAGAAATGGCCGAAGTCGAACCGGGCCCCCGCCTCGAGCACGTACTCGACGTTCCGGTAACACACGTCGGCGACCGTGTCGATGATCTCGTCGAAGAGCGGCGGGTCGTCCACCTGCAGGTAGCACGCGCCCTCCAGGCCGAGCAGTGACCGGATGTCGCCGTACAAGCTGCCGCAGTGGAGGCCGTAGGGATAGTCGCGCTGGTCGCGCTGGAGGAACTCGAGCCCGCCGTGGTCCCAGCGGAGGAACTCGTCGCTGGCGCGGACCATCGCCTTGGTGACCCGCTCCTCGTGCCACTGGTATCGCCGCCTGTAGTGTTCCTCCCACGACGCCCGATCCTTGAGCAGGTGGTCGACGTGCGGGGGGATGGAGCCGGCGCCGGGCCGCTCGAGCGTGACCACGCCGGTGGTGTCGCGGACGTGTTTCGAGCCGTCGGGCAGCTCGGCCACCACCTCCGGCTCGAACCCCGGGCGCGGCCCGCGGCCCGGCTGGAAGACGCTCTGCCAGTTGAAGTCGAACCCGAGCAGCTCGGTCACCTCGAGGTCCGCCGGGTTGCCGTCCGACCACTCCCGGGCGATGTGCTCGCCGACGTGCCCCTCCGCCGCCCACTTGTGCAGCGTCTCGCCGCGCCAGAACCCGAAATGGACGAGCGGCAGGCGGTCGACCGGCTCGCCGTGCAGGACGGCCATCGCCCGCTCACGGTTTGTCATGGCTCGCTCCGTATTGATCTCACGACGAAGAACACGAAGAAAAGGATGAGACGCTGATTCACACTGATGGGACTGATGGCCGCCAGAGGCGGCCGGATCAGTTCTTCTCAGTGCAGATCAGTGTCTGATTCCCTTGTTCGTGTCCTTGATGGTACAGGTTCTTCACTCGCCGAGCGTGCTCATGTCGACGACGACCTTGATGACGGTACCCGGGTCTTGCTCCATCATCTCGAACCCGCGCTGGACCTCGTCCGGGCGGATGACGTGGGTGATGATCTCATCGGGGTGGAGCAGGCCGTCGGCCATCATGCGGACGGCCCGGGGCATGTCGCCGAGGTTGAGCCGGGAGGAGACGATGGCCGCCTCCTTGAGCACGAACGGTTTCCAGAAGAAGAGCTCCTCGTGGCCGCCCTGACCCATGGCGGTGATCTGGCCGCCCGGCCGAATCATCTGGCAGGCGGTGTACATCGGCGGCTTGCGCCCGGGCAGTTCGACCGCGTGGCCGACCGCCTCGACGACCTTGTCGACGCCGAGGTCGCCGGTTCGCGCCATGACCTCGGCGACGGGGTCGACGTCGTTCGCGTTGAGGACGAGGTCGGCGCCGAGAGACTTCGCCACTTCGAGCCGACTGTCGAGCACGTCGACGGCGATGATCTGCGCGGCGGGGCCCTGCCGCATCACGTCGAGCAGCGACAGGCCGAGCCGCCCGGCGCCCAGGATCACCACCACGTCGCCCGTCTCGATCCTCGTGATCCGCGACGAGTGGACCGCCACCGTGTACAGCTCGGCCATCGGGGCGTTGGACGCCGGGACCGACGGGGGCAGGGCCAGCACGTTCACCGAATCGACGACCACCCGCTCGGCCATGGCGCCGGCGCAGTCGATGCCGAGCACGTCCACGTCCACGCAGACATTGTGGCGGCCCGCCTGGCAGAGCGGGCACTCGCCACAGGGAAAGACGGGATCGACGACGACCGCGTCGCCCACGTCGAACGTATCTACGCCCTCGCCGAGCTCGGCGATCTTCCCGCCGAACTCGTGCCCCAGGACGGCAGGATACGGGACGCGCTCCTCGAACTGGCCGAGGACCACGTGGAGGTCTGTGCCGCAGAGCCCGACGAAGTCGGACGCGACCGCCACTTCGCCGGGCCCCGGATGCACGTCGGGCACCTCGCCGATCTCGATCTGCCCCCGGCCGACCAGTTGAATCGCCTTCATCGCTTGATCCTTCTGACTGTGATGACCGGGGCGAGGGTCTCGTCGGGCCGTCCGTTTCCGGCCTGAGCGCCTTTCCGCCGACCGGGCCGCTCAGACGAGCTCCGGCCCGGTCGTGTCGTAGACGTGGGCGAGATCAGGCTGGGGCCCGTCGACCAGTTCGCCCGGCTCGAAGAAGAGGGCGAGCTCGCGTTCGGCGCTCTCGGGCCCGTCCGAGCCGTGCACCAGGTTGTACCGTTTGCTCATGCCGAAGTCGCCGCGGATGGTGCCCGCGGGCGCGTCGGGTCCGAACGTCGGGCCGAGCATAACCCGCACGATCCCGATGGCGCCCTTGCCCCGGAGGCACATCACGACGACCGGCCCGCCGGTCATGAACCGGATGAGCGGCTCGTAGAACTCCTCGCCCTCGTGTTCGGCGTACATCGTCTGGGCGAGCGACGGCGAGATCGTCGTCAGCTTCATCCCGACGATCTGCAGCCCTTTCTGCTCGAACCGCTGAATGATCTTGCCGACGAGCCGCCGGGCCACACAGTCCGGCTTCAGGATGACCAGTGTCTTCTCCAACCCCGTCCTCCGGTCAGGTCGGGCACAGAATAGCCCCGCCGCCTGTGCCTGTCAAGCAGGCCGGGTGTCAGAGGTCGATCCGGCGAACGGGGGGATTCCGCCGCGGCCTCCCGAAAGGCGGTTCAGGTCGTTTCGCCCTCGTCCTCCTCCTCGTCCTCGGCTTCTCGATATCGGCTCACACACGGCAGGCACAACCGCGCACACGGCAACGTACGGGCTCCCCGCACCACAGTTCGGTGCACACGGATTCGGCCTCGGATCAGGACACGCGTTCACCCGGCGGCCCCGTGCGGTTCCTACTCATTCCGGGCAGGGCGGCCGCCCGACCGACGACGAGCACGACGACGAGGACGACGACGATCTCGCAACGCGCGCCGCCGATCACAATACCAACTGGGGTGTCAGGGTGAGCGGTACGGCGCGGTCAGCGCTCTCCGGGCCGACGACGTTCGGCGCAGAGCTCGAATGCGCGGACGACGGCGTCGACAGCGTCGGCGACGGGCTCGGTCAGGCCCTCGCCGAAGCTCGTGTCGAGCGGCTGGATGCCGAGCACGACCTGCCGGCAGGGGTGGAGCGAGCGGAGGGCGCGGAGGAAGGTGTCGGGCCCGGGTCCGTGCGTGCCGATGCCGCGGCCGTCGAGCTGGGCCGGGTCGAGGGCGCGGACGCCGCCGGGGCGGCCGCCGAAGTGGAGGGCGTCGATCAGCAGGACGGAGGTCGGCTGGCGGGCGGCGATCTTCATGGTGAAGTTCTCGGGCGCGTTTTCGCCGACCACGACCGCCCAGGGGACGGCCTCGGCCAGCCGGCGGGCGACGGCGACCCCCGCTCCGTCGTCGCCCCGAAGCTCGTCCCCGATTCCGATGATCACCGACGAGGGCCGGAGCACCTCGGCCAGCCATTCGGCCAGGCGCTCGGGCTCGGACCGGTCGGGGGAGGAGGGTTCGGGGGAGGTCACGGGCTTAGGCCGTCTAACAGAACTCTGGTGGAGCAGGCATTCTTGCCTGCTGCGCGGCAGACAGGAATGTCCGCCCCACCGTTTTGTTCGAGCTCCTTACTCGCCCCACAGCTCGCGGACGATGGTGGTGCGTCGGCAGGCGGGGCACATGACGCGCATCATGTCGCTTCGTGCGAGTGCGGGTTCGCCGGGCCGGCCGGCGTCGGGCGTGGCGAGCTGCATGGTCCCGTCGGCGGTGACGATCAGGGTGGGGTTGGCGTACGCCTTCGCCCCGAGCTTTTCGGCGACCCACTGGAGGTGTTTGCGCGTGCCGACGATGGCGCCGCAGACCTCGCAGAGGACGAGCTCGTGTTCGATCCGCTCGCGGCACTCGGAGCGGTCGAGGGTGGTCATGTCGTACTGGCCGGTGAGCTTGATGCCCTTTTCGGTGGTGCAGTTGAGCTCGCACTGGCCGCAGAAGATGCACTTGTCGAGCCGGAGCTCGAACCGGCGGGTCGGCGGATCGGCCCCGGCGTCGTCGACGTAGCTGATGGCAACGGAGGGGCAGAGCTCGGCGCAGGCGGCGCAGCCGATGCAGTCGTCCTCCTGGAACTCGGGTTTGCCGCGGAAGCCCTCGGGCGGGACGTGGGGTTCGGCGGGGAACCGGGTGGTGTAGGCCGGGGAGAGGAGGGACCGGACGGCCTCTTTGAGCTCACGCAGTTTCGGTTTCCGCATCGGGGGCGGGTCCTTCCTGGGTTTCTTCGGTTCGGATGGTGCGGGCTCTCGGCTCGAACGCGTCCTCGACGCTCCCCTCCCACAGGGGGACGCCGGAGAGATAGGCGCCGCGGCAGATGGCGTGGGCGCCGACGGGGCTGGTGAGGAGGATGAACGAGGCGCAGATGAGCGCCTTGACGGCCATCGGCCAGTTGCCCGACCCGACGGCGGCGAGGGCCACGCCGACCAGGATCATGCAGGTGCCGAGCGTGACGCATTTCGTGGCGGCCTGGGCGCGGTTGTACACGTCGGGGAGCCGGACCAGGCCGATGCAGCCGAACAGGTCGAACGCGAGGCCGACGCCGATAATCCAGCAGGCGATCGTCTCAATCATCGTAAGATCTGCCTTCCAGGTACTTGGCCAGAGCGAGCGTGCCGGTGAAGCTGATGAGAGCCCAGGCGATGGCGATGTTCATGTAGTATTCGAGGTCGGTGCCCAGCGCCATGAGGCAACAGAAGCCGACGACGAGGGTGCCGAGGATGTCGATGGCGACGGTCCGGTCGGGCGGGGTGGGCCCGCGGGCGATGCGGTAGAGGCAGAGGAACGAGCCGAGCAGGAGCACGGCGAATGCGATCTGTACGAACAGGGTCATTCGAAAATCCTCCGCAGCAGCGGCTCGAACCGGCCGCAGATCTCGCTCGTCCGCTGCTCCACATCGTCGGTGTCGATGTTGATCCAGTGCACGTACACGTCGTCCCCGTCGATGTCCACGGTGAGTGTGCCGGGCGTGAGAGTGATGCTGTTGGCGAGGAACGTCTTGGCCATGTCGGTCCGGAGCGAGGTCTTGACCTTGACGATGCCCGGGCGGATGGGGACATCGGGGTGGATGACGCGCAGGGCCACGTCGAGGTTCGCCTTGAGGCACCAGTAGAAGAAGTAGGGGAGGTAGACGAGGAAGAAGAAGACGCGCCGGGGGTCGAGCACCCGGTCCATGCGGTCGGGGTAGATCTCGCCGAGGAAGGTGGCGACGAGCAGGGCGAAGAAGGCGCCGCTGCCCAGCACCCACGCGTCCACCGACCAGAACAGGAGGACCCACAGGGCGAACACGGCCAACAGGCACATCAGCCACTTCATACCAGGACTCCGATCACGGTCCGCCGATCCCTCGCAGGAGCGCCTCGCCGGCCGGGCCGAACAGGTGCTCGCGGAGCGGGAACAGGGCGAGTCCGCCGCCGATGCAGACCAGGGCGAGAAAGACGAGTGCCACGCACATCATCACCGGGGCCTCGCGGGCCAGGGCCGCCGCCGGCTTCGGCGTCCCCTCCAGCACGTACCGCTGCACCTTGGTGAAGCTGACGAGCGTCATCAGCGCGACCAGCACGGCCAGCCCGGCCAGCAGCGGCCGCCCGGCCAGCACCAGAGCGACGATGATGATGAGCTTCGAGAAAAAGCCGTTCAGCGGCGGGACGCCCGCGATGCTCAATGCGCCGATCCGGCAGCAGAAGCTGGTGACCGGCATCCGCGTCTTCAGCCCGCCCATCTGCTTCAGCATCCGCGTCCCCGTCTGCTGCTCGATGGACCCGGACGACAGGAAGAGCAAGCTCTTGAACGCCGCGTGATTGAACATGTGGAACAGCCCGCCCAGCAGGCAGAGCGCGGCGACGCTGCGGCTCCCGCCCTCGGCCACCAGCCCCGCCGCCACACCCAGTGCGAGGACGACGTAGCCCATCTGCGAGATGCTGTGATAGGCGAGCAGGCGCTTCAGGTCCCACTGGCCGACCGCCAGGAAGACGCCGATCACCATCGACGCGGCCCCAAGCACGACGAGGATCATGCTGTACTCCGCCGTCGGCCCCAGCACATTGAACACGATCCGCGCGAGCGCATATACGCCGATCGCCTTGATCAACACGCCGGACAGCATCGCCGAGATGGGCGCCGGCGCGGAGGGATGGGCGTCGGGCAGCCAGGCGTGGAAGGGGACCATCGCGGCCTTCAGCGCCAGCCCGGCCAACAGCGCCGCCGCCGCAAACAAGGCGGCCGGGCCCGCGCCCCGCGCCAAGAGCCCGCCGACCTGCGCCATATTCAACTGCCCGGTCAGCGAATAGAGAACCGCGATTCCAAGCAGGATGCAGGCCGAGCCGACCGTCCCCATGATCAGGTACTTGAACGCCGCCTCCAGCTCTTCCGACTCGCAGCCGAACGCGACCAGGGCGTACGACGAGATGGCCGCGATCTCCAGGAACACGAACATGTTGAACAGGTCGCCCGCCAGCACCACCGCGTTCATCGCACCGGTCATCAGCAGGAACAGGGCGTAGAATAGCCAGACCTTGGTGAACCGCCGCATGTAGGCGCCCGCGTAGATCAGCGCCGCCGCGGCCACGAAGTTGATCGTCACCAGCATGAGCTTCGCCAGCCCGTCGCAGACCATGGCGATGCCCAACACCGAATCGGGGTTCCATTTGCCCACGTACAGGGGGGCCATCTCGACGCCCAGGACGGAGATCGCGAGCGCCGCGTTGGCCAGGATGGCCGCGAAGGACAGGGGGCCGACCACCCGGCGGAGCGGCCGCACGTGGGCCAGGATGACCACGAGGAACGCCACGCCCAGGGGCACGATCACAAACAGCGGCACCAGCGATTCCATAGTCTAGCCCCTCAGCTTCCGCATCTCATCGGCGTCGAACGTCCCGTATTTCTCGTACAGGCGGATGGCGATCGCCACCATGAGGGCCGTCAGGCCCAGCCCGATCACGATGCTCGTCAGAACCATGGCCTGGGGGAGCGGATCGACGGCCCGGGCCGCCAACTCGGCGCCCGTCTCGCCCTCGCCCAGGATCGGCGCCGTGCCGCCGCTCCGATACCCGACGAGCACCAGGAACAGGTTGACCGCGTAGTCGAGCAGCAGCACCCCGACGATGATCTTGACCACGTTCTTTTTCGCCACCACGCCGTAGATGCCCACCAGCAGGACGGCGATGCTCAGCACGTAGACGGACACACCCATCTCACTCGTCTCCCTTCGGTAGAGCGAGTCGAAACGCGGACAAGGCGAGGAAGGCGCCGGCGAGCCCCGCGCCCACCTTGACCAGGATCGCCAGGTTGGAGAGCGGGATGCTCCCCGCCGACTGCAGCGTGTGGACCTGGCCGGCAGGCAGGAAGTTGGCGAAGAACCCACCGGCGAAATAGCCGCACAGGGCGACGAGCAGGAACGCGCCCGCCCCCGCCGCGTCCCACACGTGGCACTGCGGCTCGCGCAGCAGGCGCCCGGCGAAGTCCTTCCCGAATGCCAGCACGACCAACACGGCCGCCGCCGCCAGGATCACCCCGCCGGGGAACCCGCCGCCGGGCGACAGGTGCCCCGTCGCCGCCAGGTACACCCCGAACACGGCAATGAACCCGGCCACCAGCCGCGCCGTGTTCTTCACGATCAAGGTCATGCCGCTCTTGCTGCTCATCATGCCTCTCCCTCGCAGCTCTCTTCGCCCGCCTCACCGCGCTTGCGGCCCACCCGGCGGAGCACGGCGTACACACCGAGGATCGAGACGAAGATCACCGTCGCCTCGCCCAGCGTGTCGTAGGCCCGGTAGTCGAGCAGCACCGCGGTCACCGCGTTCGCCGCCCCCGTCTGCTCCTCCGTCTTTCTCAGGTATCCCTCGCTCACGCCCTGGTCGTCCCCGCGCACGGCATCCCGAGCCAGGACCGGGTCGCCGAACGGCGGCAACGTGCCCTCGTCGCCCGGCCGGACGGCGAAGTATGCGCCGACGAGGATCAGCCCCGCGGCCAGGAGCATGGCCCCGGTGCGGAGTACGTCGCGCGAACGGATCGACGACGTGTCCTCGCGCGTCACCACCATGCGGATGAGCAGGACCAGGGCGATGACCTCGACCACGACCTGGGTGATCGCGAGGTCGGGCGCCCCGACCAGCAGGTCGATGATGCTGAGCGCGAAGCCGGCGGCGCCCACGGCGATCACCGAGCTGAGCAGGTCGCGTGTCTCCACGGCGATCAGGCCCGCCATGAGCATGAACGCGATCAGCGCCACAATCAGCCACTCAATCCCCATGGGATCATCCCCTCGCGGTCATCAGCAGATAAATCAGGATCACGGTCAGGCCCGTCAGGCACCAGGCGACGTACAAGCTGACGAGGCCGGTGTGAAGTCGGCGGAGGAACTGGACGAACGTGTTGCCGTGCCGCCCCGACCAGTGGTACAGGTCGACGGCGCCGCCCTCGGCCTGGGCGAGCCAGGGCCCGAGGATCGGCAGCCGGGCAACGGTCAGATAGAACCCGGTGCCGGGGAACCGGAACCGGTCGTCGTCGGGCGCGGGCACCTCGCCGGCGAGGAACGGCCGGACCACCCGCACCCGCTTGCCCATGCTGACCAGGCCGAGCAGGAGCAGGCCGAGCGCCAGCCCGAGCAGGATCAGGCCCGTCGCCTGCGTCGGGCTCCAGTAGCCCACGTCGCCGGTCCGCAGCGCCCCTTCCGTCGTCGAGATGGCCGCCGTCGCGGCCGGGACAGCCGACGGGAGGATCCGGTTCGTGACGAGGCCCGGCCGCAGCCCGAACACCACGCAGGCTGCGGCCAGCACCACCATCGGTCCGGCCCGCCACACACTCTCCCGAACAGTCTTCAGCATCGGCTCCTTCTCGCGCGGCGGCGGGGAAAGGAACGCCGAGTAGATCACCTTCACGAAACTCGCCAGGGTCAACGCGCTGCCGAACACCGCCACCACGAGCACGGCCAGAGCGAGCGACGCGTGCTGCTCCGAGACCTTCAGCGCACCCTGGTAGACCAGCCACTTGCTGGCGAAGCCGTTCAGCGGCGGCACGCCGGAGATCGCCGCCGCGCTGATCGCACCGCACACGAACGTGACGGGCAGGGCCCGGGCCAGGCCGCCCATCTCCTCGATCTCGTCGCTGCCCGCCGCGTCGCCGACCGTCCCGCCCATCAGGAACAGGTTGCTCTTGTAGATCGCGTGGTTGAGCATGTGGAACAGGCCGCCGACGGCGCCCACGGCCGTCCCGGTCCCGATCCCCAACACCATGTACCCGACCTGGCTGACCGCGTGAAACGAGAGCAGCCGCTTGAGGTTGTGCTGGATCATCGCCATCAGCACGGCGCTGAGGATCGTCACCGCCCCGATCGCCATCAGCACCACCTGCATCGTCCAGTCCGGCCGGAACATCCGCAGCACGACGAGCGCCAGCAGGTAGATGCCCAGCAGCTTGTCGAGGGCCGCCGGCACGAGCGCCATCACCGGCGTCGGCGCCTTCTCGGCGATGTCCGGGATCCACGTGTGGAGCGGAACGGCGCCCGCCTTGGCCAGCGCGGCGACGAGCAGGAGCGCGTAGATCACGTACCCGGTCGCCCCCATCGCCGAGACGGTCATCGGCTCGGACCGCAGGACGAGGTTCGCCGTGCCCCCCTTCAGCGAGACCAGGAGCGCCACCGCGAGCAGCAGGCAGGCGTCGGCGAAGCCGAGCACGCCGTACGCCTTCATCGCCCCCGCCTCGGCGCCCTCCCGGCCCTGGTTGACCATCAGGAAGAGCATGAGGGTGACCACTTCCCAGCCGACGAGCAGGACGAGCAGGTTGCCCGCCAGGGCGACCACGCACGCGCCCGCCAGCGTCCACGTCAGGTACGCGTAGAACCGGCCCTCGAAATCGGCCCCCGCCATGTCCCGGAAACTGTACAGCGTGATCAGGAGCCCGAACCCGCCCGACGCGATCATCACCAGCAGCCCCAGCGGCGAGACGGCCAGATGGGCGACGAGCGAGACGTTCTCGGCCAGGCCCTCCACCCAGACCCAGCGCTCGGAGAGTGCCCCGGCTCCCGCCAGCGTGATCCCGCCCACCAGCACGCAGATGCTGGCCGCGAGGGCCAGGACCTTGCAGACGAAGGCCGACCACCGGGAGAGGACGGTCGCCAGCAGCCCGGCCAGCGCGGCCGCCGCGATCGGCCAGACCAGCGGATGGGTGACCACCTCGACGATCCCGTTCATACCACCTCTACCCTTTCTCGCGCAGCTCTCTTGTCTTCTGCTGCGACAGGCGAACCAGGTCCTGGAACGTGTACAGCCGGACCCCCGTGTCGGCGTCCACCGCGGCGCACATCCGCTCCGTGCACGAGTAGCACGGGTCGATGCTCGCCAGGGTGATGGCCACGTCGGGGATCCGCTGCCCAATGCACGAGGCCTTGAACGTGGGGACGTTGTTGAAGCTGGGCGCCCGGACCTTGTGGCGGACCGGGCGGTTCGAGCCGTCGCTGCGCACGTAGTGGAAGGTCTCGCCGCGCGGCGCCTCGACGTGCCCCACGCCCTCGCCGGGCGGGATGGCCTCGACCTTCGCGTCGATCTCGCCGCCGGGCAGGTCCTGCACGCACTGCTTGATGATCTTCACCGCCTCCAGGCATTCGAGCAGGCGGACGACCGCCTTGCCGAACACGTCCCCCTTCGGCTGGGTACAGACGTCCCAGTCGACGCGGTCGTACGCGGCGTACGGGTCGTCGCGGCGCACGTCGATGGGCACGCCGCTGCCGCGGGCCGTCGGCCCGAGCGCGCCGAACTCCTTCGCGGCCTGCGGGCTGAGAATCCCCACGCCTTTCAGGCGCGCGTGGAGCACCGGGTCGTCGAGCACCGCGTGGGTCAGCATCTCGAGCGGCTCGACGAGTTCGGTGCAGACCTGGTCGATCTGGCGGAGCTGTTCGTCGGTGATGTCGCGCCGGACGCCGCCCACCTTGCAGTTGGCGTAGTTGACCCGGCTGCCGGTCGCGATCTCCAGGATGTCCATCACCGGCTCGCGGTACTTCCACGCCCACATGAACACGGTGTTGTACCCGAGGAAGTGGCCGGCCAGGCCGACCCACAGCATGTGCGAGTGGAGCCGCTCCAGCTCGTTCACGATGGTCCGCAGGTAGAGCGCCCGCTCGGGCACGTCGACCTCGGCGATCTCCTCGACCGCCTGGACGTAGGCCAGCGGATGGCTGGCCGAACAGATGCCGCAGACCCGCTCGACGACGAACGGGACCTGGTCGAACGTCTTCGACTCGTCGATCTTCTCGATCCCGCGGTGGTTGTAGCTGGTCCGCATGTCGACGTCGACCACCGTCTCGCCGTCCACGTAGAGCTGGAAGAACTCGGCCTCTTCCTGGAGCGGGTGGAAGGGGCCGATGTTGACGACCTTCAGGTCGCGGTGCTTGACCTGCCCCTTGACGCCGGGGCCGGGGTCGCGGGGGAGCGGCGGGTCCGCGTCGGGCTCCGTCTGCCGGGGCGGGAGCGGCGGCCGGTCGGCCACCTGGTCGAAGTCCTTCCGCAGCGGGTACACCCCCTCCGGCCACGAGTCGTCGAGGATGAGCCGCCGCATGTCGGGATGGTTCCGGAAGTTCGCGCCGAGCAGGTCGTGCATCTCGCGCTCGATCCAGTTAGCGGCCGGGACGGCGTTGGCGGCCGATTCGACCTCCAGGTCCGGCCGCTCGGCGAGCACCTTGAGGGTGACCACGACGCCCTGCGGCTCGAACGCCCAGTGGTAGAGCACGTCGATCCCGTCGCGCACGTCGACGCCGCTGGCCGTGGCCAGCCGGGCGCCCTCCATCGCGAGCATCGTCTCGGCGACCTCGGCGGTCCGCGCCGGGTCGATCCGGGCGAACCCCCGCCGCTCGTCACAGGTCTCGACCTCGACCACGGCGTCGCCGAGCCGCTCCAGCACCTCCCCGACAAAGCCCTGCAGGGGGACCTCTGTCTCTGTCGTCGTGATGGTCATCGTCGGATGTCCTCCGTCCTCCCTCTACAACGTCTTGATCAGTTCCATCGCCTGGGCGGCGGCCGAGATCATCGCCTCCGGCTTCGGCGGGCAGCCGGGCACGTACATGATGATCGCATTCGGGTCGACCGCTTTGATCGTCTCGTCGACCGTCGCGCCCATGTGGTATCCCTCGGCGAAGATGCCCTGGTGCAGGGCGCACGACCCGATGGCCAGCACGGCGCAGGGCTTCGCCGTCTGCATGTAGACCTCCTGCAGCCGGGGCATCGCCTGCCGGGTGCAGGACCCGGTGACGGCGAGCACGTCGGCGTGCCGGGGCGAGCCGACGAGCACCATCCCGAACCGCTCGACGTCGTAGCGCGGCGTGAGCAGCTCGAGCACCTCGATGTCGCAGTTGTTGCACGCACCGGTGTTCACGTGATACACCCAGAGCGACTTGGCGAACGCCCGCTTCCACAGCTCCCGGCACCAGGTCTTCACAGCCACGGCAGCTCCTTCCCCTGCCCGATCAGCGCCAGCAGGATGGTGACCACGGCGAGCGGGGTGAGCACGAACCAGAAGAACCGCACCGTCTGGTCGATCCGCAGCCGCGGATTCGTGTTCCGGATCAACGTGACCAGCGCCACCAGCAGGACGTACTTCCCCACGAACGCCAGCACACCGAGGACCGTCGGGGTCAGCCCGCCCCAGAACACGATGATCAGCAACAGCGGCATCACGGCGAGCAGCATCGCCCGCGTCATCATCCAGAACGCGAGCGACGGGCCGGAGTACTCGACGTACACCCCGGACATGATCTCGCACTCCGCCTCGGCCAGGTCGAACGGGACCTGCCCCAGCTTCGCCTGCATGCACACGATCGCCACGACCAGGGCCAGCACGCCGGACAGGCGGAAGACGACCGGCGCGCCCGCCTGCTGGGCGGCGAGCAGCCCGCCGAGCTGGAACGTCCAGCCGCTGTGAGCCACCGCCACCAGGATGACGATGAACAGCGGCAGCTCATAGCTCATCAGCAGCTTGATCTCGCGGCTGGCGCCGACCGAGGCGTGCGGGTTCCCGCTCGCCCCGCCGCCCACGATGGTCATGATGGCGGGCACGGCCAGGAAGTAGATCACCACGATCAGGTCGCCGAGGAACGTGGTGCCCGGGCTGAGCAGCGCGGTCCACAGGAGCGTCGCCGCCACCGCCGTCGCCGCCAGGGCGAGCACCGGGGCGAGCAGGAAGCCCGTCCCCCGCGCGTTCGCCGGCATGAGGTTCTCCTTGCCCAGCAGCTTGATCACGTCGGCGAACGTCTGGTAGATCGGCGGGCCCTTCCGCCACTGGACCCGCGCCGTCACTTTCCGGTCCAGCCACCGGAGCAGGAGCCCGAGCACGAGGGTCCCGGCGCCGGCGGCCAGAAACGCAATCAACGCCCAGGGCACGTCCATTGGCTCACCTGCGTTTGTAGAAGTCCTCGGCGGCGGTCCGGCCGCCCACCACCTTGATCCCTTCCGCCGGCGCCGCGCGGGCGTCGACAAACACGAGCGCCCCCGCCGGGCACGCCGCCACACACCGGGGGACCGCGTCCGGATGCTCCGACAGGCGGTCCGCGCACAGGTCACACTTCGCCACTTGGTGCCCGGTCAGCCGGTCCGGGCTCTTCCACGCCACCGGCGTCCCCCCCAGCGTCGTCGTGATCACCCCGAACGGACACGCCCGGGCGCACGACCCGCAGCCGATGCAGCGGAACAGCCGCCGGCGCACGACCCCCTGGTCGTCCCGGACCATCGCCTCCGCCGGGCAGACGTCGACGCACGGGGCCGACTTGCACTGCCGGCAGATCACCGGGAGCAGCGCCCAGCCGGCCCGCGCCTGCTGCACCGCGGGCATGTCCGCGTGGCTGTAGTAACACGCCGCCGCACACGACCCGCACTCGATGCAGCGGTCCATGTCCACGAACACGCGTTTCTCGATCGTCTCCTGCTCCTGGGTCGGCATCCTATTCGCTCACTGTGACAGGTCGCGGTGGCGCCACGACGCGATGGTGGTCCGGATCGAGTTCCGACGAGACGAGCGCCCGGGCGGCCGGCAGCCCCTCGGGCAGCACACACACCCCGGGCCGCACCTCGGGCGCCAGGCGCACCCGCGCCCGGAGCTGCCCGCGGTCGGTCTCGACGGTCACCTCCGCCGCGTTCGACAGGCCGGCCTGCTCGGCGTCGTCGGGCGCCATCGCCAGCTCGGGCAGCGGATCGACCGACGTCCGCCAGCTCGCGTGGCCCGTCAGCGCGCCGCACCCGCCGTCCGCCGCCCGGCGCGCCAGGACGAGGACGAGCGAGGCGTGCTCGGCGGCGGGCGTCTCGGCCGGCGCGTCCCCGCCGGCCACGCGGCCGGGCACGATGTCCTGCGTCCGGGGCGCCGGCTCGGCCGCTCCCGCGGCGCGGGCCAGTGCCGCCACGAGCGCGGCGGCGGTCTCGATCCCCGCCGGCGGGTCGATGAGCGGCCCGACCTCCGCCGGCCGCGCCCCGTCGAGCAGATACGTGCCGCCGTACTCGCCGGGGAGTGCGAGCGGGAGCACAATCCCCGCCGCCTGCGTCGTCCGGTTCGGCAGGGCGGCGGCCGCGGCGGCGACGGCAACGTCGTCCCGCCCCAGCATCCCGACGACGTCGCAGCCCACGGCGACCTTGACGTCGCTCTCGTCGGCCAGCGCGTCGGCCAGCGGGATCGTCCCTTCCGCCGCCTCGACGCGCACGGCGGCCAGCGCGTTCGCGCCGTTCGTCTGGACGGCGACGCCGCCGCCGCGGGCCTTCGCCAGGTCGCCGGCCAGCCGGCCGATGGCGCGCCAGTTGTCGGTCCGCGCGCACTCGGCGGCGAGCAGGACGCCCAGCCGCTCGCAGTCGGCGAGGGCCGCCCCGGCCGCGGCGGCCGAGGGGACGTCCGGCGCGTCGACATTCAGCCCGGCGGCCGCCGCCAGCGCCCGGAGCGCGGCCAGCTCGCCGCCCGGGGCGACGTCGACCCGGTGCGAGGCGAATTTCACGACCGCCCCGCCGGCCGGGTCCAGCGCGGCGATCGGCGTCCTCGGCTCGGCCCGGTGCCGGTCGAGCACGGGCCGCGCACACAGCGGGTTCGCGGCGAACACGTCCCCGACGAGGAGGAACCCGTCGCAGTCGGCCAGCCCGTCGTTCCGCAGGTAGTCGGCGCCGCTCTCCTCGGTGCCGAGCAGGAGCTCGCGGTCGACGGGTTCGACGACCAGGCAGAGGCGCCCGGCGGGCCAGGCGTCGAGCCGGGCGACGGCCTCGGCCAGTTGCTCGCACGGGAGGTTGCCGTCGAGCAGCACGGTCAGGGTCTTCTCGCCGGCGGCGTCGAGGACCGCTCGCAGGGCGTCGTCGGGGCCGACGCGGCGGCGCGATCCGTCCTCGTGGACGGCGGGGTCGAGGATGCGGCGGCGATGGCCGAGCAGCTCGCCGACGACGGAGCCGCGGGCACAGAGCCCGGCGTCGTCGGTCAGGGGGTACGCGGTCCGCCACCGGTCCGGCCCGCTCGGGGCGAGCCCGAGCTCGCAGCCGGCGGGGCAGAGGACGCATCGACTGCGGACGTCACGGCTTTCTTCGGCTCCAGGCACGGGGCTTTTCCCGGCGTCGACCAGGGGGACCCGGGCGAGCGACCGACGCGGCGCCCGGCCCGGCTCACGCGGCTAGAACACGTTGGGGTAGCCCTTGATCAGCGCGTAGTTGATGTCCGGTCCGTCTTTACACAGGTAATACGGCCCGATGTTGCAGCGGCCGCAAAGTCCCTTTCCGCAAGACATCCGCCGGTTCATCGACAGGTAGATCTGCTCCGGCGCAAAGCCCTCCTCTTCCAGGGCCATCGTGGTGAACTTGAGCATGATGCTCGGCCCGCACACGAACGACAGGCAGTTGCCGATGTGGACGTCGACCCCCTTGAGCAGGGTGGTGACGACCCCGGTCCGCCCGGTCCAGCCCTCCTGCGGCCGGTCGATCGTGCAGGTGAAGTCGACCTTCGGGTGCTCCGCCCACCCGTCGTACTGGTCGTTGAAGAGCAGCTCCTCCATGCAGCGGGCGCCGTACTTGATGCTGACGCGGGGGATCTCGCTCAGGTCTTCGAGCAGGGCGAAGATGAGGGCGCGGAGCGGCGCCAGGCCGACCCCGCCGCCCACGATCAGCACGTCCTTCCCCGGCAGCTTCTCCAGCGGGTACCCCTTGCCAAACGGCCCCCGGATGCCCAGCGTCTCGCCGACGCTCGCCTCGTGCAGCTCGTCGGTGATCTTCCCGGTGCGCAGGACGGTGACGGCGATACGGTCGGGCTGGCTGGGGGAGCTGGACGGGGTGAACGGCGCCTCGCCGCGGCCGGGGACGGTCAGTTGGACGAACTGGCCGGCCTTGAATTCGAGCGGCTCCTCGGGCTCGACGATCAGCGTCCGGATCGTCGGCGTCTCGTCGATCACCTCGACCAGCTCCGCCGGCGTCGGCAGGTACGACTCTTCCGCAGTCATTCGGCCAGTTCCCTTACCACCTCGCGAATGTCAATGGCCCCGGGGCAGGCGTCGACACACCGGCCGCAGCCCACGCAGCCCAGGAGCTCGTATTGCTGGGGCGAATAGACGAACTTGTGCAGCACGCGGTTGGCCAGCCGGCTGGCCAGCCGCGGGCGCGGGCTGAGCTTCATGCCCGCGCCGCCCGCCATCCGGTGGTACGTGCTCCACAGGCAACTGTCCCAGGTCTTCAGCCGCTCGAATTCCTCCGGCCCCAGCGCCTGGTCGTAGAGGTAGAAGCAGTGGCAGGTGGGGCAGATGTGCGTGCAGGCGCCGCACTCGACACAGTCGGCGGCGAACCGGTTCCAGCTCTCGGCGGCGTCGTCCGGCAGGGGCGCCGGCGTGTCGTCCGACGCGCGGACCTCGAACTCAGCGTTCTGCTCCTCGACGCGGCGGGCGACTTCGGCCCGCTGCTCGTCCCGCCGGGCCAGCTCGTCTTCGCCGGCCTCGGCCAGATCGGTGAGCCCGACGCTCTCGAGCCAGGCCTCGCCCTTCGGGGTGGCGACCTCGACGAGGAACCGGTCGTCGAGCGGGGTGAGGTTGACGTCGTAGCCCTCGTTGGGATACGGCTGCCCTCCGACGAGGGTGCAGGCGCAGGTCTCGGCCAGCCCGGTGCAGTCGCAGGCGACGAGGGTCGTCGCCTCGCGGCGCCGGCGGTAAGGCGGGTCCTCGAAATCGCCCTCCAGCAGCACGCGGTCGAGGTAGCGGATGGCGCGGAGTTCGCAGGCGCGCACGCCGACGAGGACGATGGACTTGGGGAGCGTGTCGGTGGCGGTCCCGGCCTTCGGGCCGTAGCGGCCGACGGATTCCGAGGCGGGGAAGACGGCGCCCTTGGGGCTCTGGGCGCTGCGCGGTTCGCGGAGCGCCGACGGGTCCGGCTCCGCCACGCCGATCCCCAGCCAGCTCATCCCCTCGGTGGGGACGGGCGCGAATGTGACGATCCCCTCTTTCTCGGCCAGAGCGTCGGCCAGCTGCTGCGGGTCCAGGCAGTACGTGGTCACGTGCCCGCCTCCCATAGATGAACAGGCACAACGAACCGAGGGGCGCGACTTGCTCCGCTGCCCCTCTTACCGCGTCGTACGGAACCCGATTGTCTCCGGCAGGAGCGGGTCGGCATCGGTCGTTCCGCTCGCGCCCGCCCGCGACTCCTGCCGATCCAGCTTGTTGATTGGGCGTACTATACGGACGGGGCCGGGGTGCGTCAAGGGGAATTGCGAAATTTTTCACAATTCTCGGCCCCGACCGCGCGCCGCCCGAACCGATTTTCTTTGCGCGCCCCGCCGGACCACATGGTATGATTGGGCCCACCATGTCCGACACACCCGAGAGCGCGTCCACGCCGAGCGACGGCCGGCTCAGCATCACCGACCGCGAGCTGTTCGACCGGCTGCGGTGGTTCACCCAGGTCCGGTGGGTGTTCGGCCTCTTCTGCCTCTTGCTGCTGCTCGTCAGTTGGTACGGCCTGGACATCCGGTTCCGGGTCGGCGAGCGGCTGACCGTCGCGCCCGCCGTCCACGTCGTCTTCTTCCTCTTCCTCTACAACGCCGTCTTCAGCCTCGTCGTGCGCGTGATCCGCGCCCGCCGGCGGATCACCCGGCGGCTGACCGAGTCGATCGGCCTGCTCCAGCTCGTCTGCGACCTCATCGCCATCTCGCTCCTCATCCATCGGACCGGCGGGGTCGAGAACTTCTTCGCCATCCTCATCCTCGTCCCGGTCGTCATCGTCACCGAGCTGCTGCCGCAGCGCGTCGCCTACGCCACGGCGGGCGTCGCCGCGCTCATGCTCAACGTCGTCGCCTGGGGCGAGCAGCAGGGCATCCTCCCCCACGTCCGGGTCGAGCTCGCCGGCCGGGGCGCGGCCGCCGGCGCCGACCGGTTCGCCGACCCGCTCTACGTGCTGCACGTGACCGCGGCGCTGACCGTCACCATCTTCGCCCTCGTCTTCGTCGCCTCGACCATCGCCGCCCGGCTCCGACAGCGCGAGGCCGAACTCGAAGACGCCTACCACCAACTCGGCGCCGCCGACCGGACGAAGAGCTTTTTCATGCGCAAGGCCGGGCACGAAATGCGCGCGCCGCTCGGCGCCATCCACAGCATCCTCGACGCACTCGCCCACATCAGCGACGACCTCGGCCCCCGCCGCAGCTCGCTGATCGACCGCGCCAAGCAGCGCTGCCAGGGGATGATGGAACTCGTCAATGACCTGCTCCGCTACTCCCGGCTCCGCGCCGCCGAGGAGGTGTTCCGCCCCGAGCCCGTCGACCTCGGCGCCGTCGCGGCCGGCACCGTCGAGCTGATGAAGCAGCGCGCCCGCGCCGCCGGGCTCGACCTGACCTGCACCTGCCAACCCCTCTCCGTCCCCGGCAACGAAGAACTCCTCCGCGAGCTCGTCACCAACCTCGTCGCCAACGCCATCCAGTACACGCCGTCCGGCGGGCGGATCGACGTCACGCTCGAACGGCGCGACCACCAAGCCCGGCTCGCCGTCGCCGACACCGGCATCGGGATCAGCAAAAAGGCCGCCGGCAAAATCTTCGACGAGTTCTACCGCGCCCAGAACGCCAAGGAGTGGTTCCGAGAGGGGACCGGGCTCGGGCTCGCCATCTGCAAGCGGATCGTCGACCTGCACGACGGCTCCATCGACGCCCGGCCCAACGGCGACTGCGGCACCGTCTTCACCGTCCAACTCCCCCTGCCCTCCCCGAAAGAATCTCCGGCATCCTCCCCTTCCGGACAGCCTCCCGGCAGGTCTGGCGGATAGCCTGCTGGTTGCTCTGGCGGACAGGTTGCTCGTGGCTCTGGCTGAGGCGGGGGAACGTCCGTCCGTGCCCCCGCCTCATGGCTCCCCCTCCTCCCGGAGTTCATCTCGCTTCCTGTGTTGTCCCCTGGTTCTCTCCTTCTTCGATGCCGGGGGCTGTGGGGCGGTGGGGCGGTGGAGGAAAGAACCCCATCAGTCGCCCACCGGTTGATCGTCCGCCTCGTCTTCCGACTCGGCGAACCGGATCTCGCTGCCGACGCCGACCGACAGGTAGCCGCCGCCGAACGCCTTCTTCATCATCGCCCGGGTCTCGTCGCCCGAGCAGTGGCACGGCCCGGCCTTCCTCACGCCGAGCTTCGCCAGCGCCCGGATCACGCCGGCGATCTCGCGCCGCGGGGCATGCCGCATGTGGAACCCACCGAGCACGGCGCGGACCGGCTGCTTCCGGTCGAGCACCGCCGCCTTCGTGATCGCGACCACCCCCGGGTGGGCGCAGCCCGTGATCACCAGGGGCCCCTCGGGCGTCTGCACACACAGCCCCTGCTCGCGGATGCCCCCGCCGAGGACGCGCGTGGTTCGTGCCCCTGGGCAGACCTCGTGCGGCGCGAGGGTCTGCACGATCTTCGCCCCGGCCCGGCGCACCCGGAGCTTGAAGCGGGTGGGAAACGCGGCCGGTAGGACGACCGTCACGTCGCTGTTCCGCTCGAGGAACTCGTCCAGCCCGCCGACGTGGTCGCCGTGGATGTGGGACAGCACGACGGCGTCGATCTCGCCCGGCGTCACGTCCAGCTTCTTCATATTGCGGAGCAGGAGCTCCCCCTTCGCGCCCGTGTCGAACAGGATCGTTTTCTCCAGCCCGCGGACGACGCACGCGAATCCCCAGTCGGTCGCCAGCCCCTGCTTGTCGGGATTGTTGTCGTAGACGACCGTCACGGTGACCGGCCTGGTCGGCTCCGGCTCCCGCTCGGCTCCTCGGGCGACCGGCGCCGTCAGACACGCGAGAACCGCCAGCAACGCAAACCACCGGCAGCCCGACGACGCCCCGACGTGTGGAAAACCTCTGGCCTTCGTGGCATCCCCCTCACGACAAGAGACGAGCGAGCGCCCGGCTCCGATGCCGGACACCCGTGATTATATCAGGCAGGCCTTCCCGTGTGCAGGGTTCGGGGGCGTGCTGTCTCTCGTCGCTCCTCGATCCTCCTGTGTGCGACCGTCATGCTAATTTCCCAGGTGGGAAATCAACATGACGCTCCAACCCCGCTGGCCGTTCGCCTCCCGGCGGCCCACCTTGCGCTCGGGGGCGGTCCGCGCTCTAATGGATTCGTCAATGGGTCCCCCCGGCGATGTCTGGAAAGGAGACCACGCGGCATGATCAAGACGGCCACGCGGATTGTGTTCTTGCTCGTCGTGGCGGCCTCTGCGGGCTGCCTGCAGATCGAGCAGTCGATCACCATGCACGAGGACGGCGGGGCGACGATCCGCGAGCGCGTGCGCTTCTCGCGGCCGCTGCGCCAGCTCGATCAGGGCACGCCGAAGGAGCAGAAGCTCGTCCGGCTGCTCGACAGGAAGCACGCGCTGCTCCGGGCGAAGCAGATGGGCCGGGGCTGCCGGCTGGTCCGCCACGAGGTCGAGGACCTGCAGAACGGCGCCCGCGAGAGCCGGGCGGTGTACAAGATCCCGAACATCGAGGACCTGCGGCTCCTCAACCCGTACGTCCAGTACGGCCGGCCCGGCCGGAAGATGCGGCTCCGGTTCACGCCGATCTACCGGCGCGTCCATTCCTTCCACAAAGTGGGCGACCTGATGATGGCGCTGGTCCCCGCCGAGCCGGAGGAGCGGCGCGGGGGGAAGGATGAGGAGCCGCCGCCGGAGCCGACCCCCGCCGAGTCGCAGATGCTCCGCGACCTCCGGCCGGTCTTCGCCGACCTGATGAAGGGCCTGCAGGTCACGGTGAAGCTCACCGCGACCAAGCCGATCCCCGGCGGGACCATCCGCCACCGGCGGTCGGGCGGCCGGACGATCACGCTGTTGTCGTTCAGCCACAAGGACCTCGACCGGCACGGGCGGCGGTTCGTCGACAACGAGGAGGCGATGCTCAGCCTCCTCCGGCTCAAGTTCCAGGCCGGGAGCATCTGCGACCACACGACCACGTTCACCAACAACCTCACGGTCCCCGTCTCCCGCGGGCGGTATCCGTACGCGTCCACGCGGTTCCGTATCAAGCCGACGAAGGCGCTGTTCAAGAAATACTACCACGGCCGGCCGGTGTCCCAGGGCGGCGACGTGCCCGACGGGAAGAAGTGAGCCGGTCGGGTTGTCGGCTGGACAGGATTATTGACGCATGTATGGCTAATGGAATGCGGGGGACCCTTCTTGAAAGAGGGTTTCCCCCGCACCCCCTCCAAGAACTTCTGTGGAGATGCGGTTTAGCAACCGCATCTCCTCCGAGTTTTGAGGAAGAGGGGGGCGGGGAGCAGGGTTGGTGCGGCAAATTCGAAATCTGAAGCGCCAAATGACAAACAAATCCGAAATCGCAAATTCCAAACGGTACGGCAACCGCTCCGAATTCCTGACTGGCGAGACCGTAGGATTCGCAGAGGGAGCAGAATTCAGCACCGACTTCACGAACTCCGGACAGAGGCGGATCCCTGGCTTTTCCTTCCCGGGAAAGCACGGCAGGAGATGTCATTCCGGCGGAGCCGGAAGGGCATCTCCCGGAAGTTTTCGGGGAAAGGGGTGCGGGGAGAACGGCCCTTTTTCAAGAGGGGGTTCTCCCCGCTCGCTTCCCAACAGTTCAATGAGAGGAGACCCATGGCGAAACACATCGGAATCGTCGCGTGCAGCGCCGAGGGCGCCGCGCTGTGCTACCGCACGCTCTGCGCCGAGGCGCCCGCGAAAATGGGCGAGCACATGCATCCCGAGGTCTCGATGCACACCCACCCGCTCGCCGAGTACATGGTCCACATCCGGGCGGGCGACTGGGACGCGGTGGCGGACCTGATGCTCTCGTCGGCGGGCAAGCTCGCGGCCATCGGCGCCGACTTCGCCGTCTGCCCCGACAACACGATCCACGAGGCGTTCGACCGCGTCGCCGACGAGAGCCCGATCCCGTGGCTGCACATCGCGACGGAGGTCGGCCGCGAGGCCCGCCGGCGGGGTTTCTCGACCCTCGCCATCACCGGCACGAAGTACCTCGTGACCGGGCCGGTCTATCCCGACGCGCTCGCGGAGTTCGACATCGCCTGCGAGATCCCGGACGAGCCGGACCGCGAGCGGATCGACGGGATCATCTTCGGCGAGCTGGTGAACGGGATCTTCACCGAGGACTCGCGGCGGTTCTTCAACCAGGTCATCGCCGAGATGAGGGATCGCGGCTGCGACGCGGTCGTCCTCGGCTGCACCGAGATCCCGCTGCTCGTCGATCCCGACGACTGCCCGCTGCCCGTGCTCGACTCGACCCGCCTGCTGGCGCGGGCCGCGCTGCGGGAGGCGCTGGCGGACGAAGCCCCGAGCACGTGATACCGACTCCCGGTGAACCGCCGGACAGGCGCAGGGGCCGGGGGAAGGCCAGGCGGGCGCCGGAATGAAACGCCTGCGGCCAGGGCGCGGTTTTTCGGAACCGATGGGGCCGCCCCCGCGTCTATATCCCCGGAAGAAGTGCGCCGGTCGCATCGAGGCACCCGGCAAGGACGTTCTTGCGCGCCGGGCGCTGGGGAAGGGAAGGGGCAGAATGACGAGAGCGGTCGGGACGTGCCGGGCGGTACTTTGTCTTCTCGCGTTGCTGGGGCCGGCAGGGACGGCGGCGGCCTGCGAGGCCGAGCCGCCGCGGAGGATTCGGGTCGAGGAGCTCGCGAAGAAGCTGGCCAGCCGCAGGGTCGCCGATCGGCTGAGTGCCGTCCGAGGTCTCGGGGAGGCCGAGAGCGACCTGGACACTCGGCCTGCGGCCGAGGCGCTCGGGAGCGTACTCGACGATCGCTCCCCGAAGGTCCGGCTCGCGGCGCTGGACGAGCTCGGCTCCGTGCTTAGGCGTGACCCGATCGAGACGAGAGACCTGTCGGACGAGGCGGGGGACAGGTCCGCAAGAGCGGAGCAATTGCTCGGACGCGTCGTCGCGGCCACCCGGAAGGAGGACCAAGCGGAACGCGCCGCCGCCCTCCGCGCTCTCGGCCGCTTTTTCGTCCCCCGCGCCGTCGCCCGGTTGAAGGAGGCGGCTTCGCACGAGGACCCCCACATCCGCCTCGCCGCGGTCCGGGGCATGGGCCACGCATCGGGTCGCCATTCCCGGCACTTCTTCGAGCCCCTTCTCGCGAGGATCGAGGATCCGGATGTCGGGGTTCAACGCGCGGCGATCAAGGCGCTCTTCCACTACGGGTATCACGACAAGGAGCGCCGCAAGGCCGTTCGGGCGGCCGTCCGCCCGCTGTTGAAGATGGCCGAGGACCGCGATCACCCGGTGTGGAAGACCGCCGCGTGGGCTCTGGGCAGGGCCAAGGCCGGCGACGCCGTGCCCCTGCTGGTCAAGTGGCTCGAGGATCCGGACCGCGCGAAGACCGCGGCCGGCGCCTTGAACCAGATACGGACGCCCGCTGCCGTCGATGCCCTGGTCAGGGGGTTGAAGGACGAGCGCCCGGCGGTCAGATGCGCCTGCGCCGGCAACCTGACGTATCTCGACGAGAAATATGACCGGCAGGTCACCGGGCCGCTGCTGGCCGCCCTGGACGACCCGGACGCCGGAGTGATCAGGCGCGCCGTGCGAGCGATCCGACGCAGGCCGAAGGCGGCGTCCGCGGCCGTCCCGAAGTTCATCGGGCTGTTGAACCATACGGCGTGCCAGGTGCGCCGGCCCGCTGCGAGGGCGCTCGGTCGACTTCACGCCAAGCAGGCGATCCCGGCTCTCCGGCCCCTGCTGGATGACCCCAGCGACGCGGTCCGCGAGGAAGCGGCCAGGGCGCTGAAGAGACTCGGCGTTGAGGATGTCCGGCGGGGGCAGGCCGATCGCCCGGGCGAGGAGGATTCGCGGGCGGGCCTTCCCTTCTCGGTTGGGCTCGGCGTCGCCATCGTCCTCGCCGCCGCGCTCGTCATCGCCTTCTCACGCTGGAGCTCCAACGCTCGGCGGCGCAGCCAGGAGCCGACAGGCCCCGACGGCCCCTGAGCCATCCGGAGGAGCCGGGGCCACTCAGTTGGGAACCATCTCAAAAAAGGTAGGGCGGACATTCCTGTCCGCCATCTGGCAGGCAAGAATGCCTGCCCCACCGAGTATCGAGATAGTCTGTTACTTCTGTCTGCGACGGCCGAATCCGAGAGCGGATCCCGCTGCCCGAGATTTTTCGGGAACCATTTGCCCCCGGCCGCGTCTATAATGGCAGCCGATAGGTTGGGTGCGCCCGGCGCGCGAGAACGGCCACTTGTGTCGTGTGTTCATTTCGCGGTCTGCCGGCTGTAGCAAAGGCCGAGGTCATGGACCTCGGCTACAGTGCCGTGCCTCCGTGGCAGACAAGGCAAATGGCTGAAGAACGATCCGCCTGAGGAGAAGCAGGATGAAGACACGGAAGCTGGTCGCTCTGGTCCTGGTCGTGATGGTCGCCGGCGCGGTCGCCGTCTCGTTCGCGGCGAAGGGGCCGCACGAGGACGCCCGAACGAAGGCGTTCAGGGCGTACAAGAACGGGAACTACCGCGACGCCTACCAGCTCTACCGCAAGATCCTGCTCGACGAGGACTCGGACCCGATGCAGGTCGGCGGCGACCTCGACGTCGCGCTCCAGTGCCTGCGGCACCTGAACCGGGTGGACGAGGTCGACGCGTTCCGCGAGGCGGTCATCAAGGTGCACGACGACAACTGGCGGCTGCTCCACGCGGCGGCGAAGACGTACGCCGGGCAGAAGGTGAACACGAATTGCCCGCGCTGGAGCCGGATCCCGTCCTGGGGCTACAGGATCGCGGGCGAATATCACCGCGGCCGGCACCGCGGCGGCGGGAAGGTCGTCAACTCGATGGCACGCGACCGCGTCCGCGCGATGCAACTGATGACCGCCGCGATGAAGGAGGCGAAGGACGAGAAGAACACGAAGGCGGTCGCGCAGTTCCATCTCGATTTCGCCCGGATGATCCGCGTCTACCGCGGCTACAGCCAGGCGTGGCGGCTGCAGTACAAGACCGACCTCGACGAGCTGCCGGACTACGACGACGGGCGCGGCTACTACTATTATTACCACAATCGCAACAAGGGCGCCCCGGTCGGCCCCGACGGCGAGCCGGTCTACTACAGCGTCCCCGAGAGCTGGGAGGCGGCGGCGAACGACGGCGAGCGCTGGCGGTTCCTCCTGCTCCAGGCGAAGGAGCTCGACCCGGGGCTCGCCAACCAGGTGCGGATGATCCGGGCCGACTTCCTGCACGGGCAGTTCGGCTGCCAGACGATGCGGAGCTACGGCTGGTACTTCCGGCGCTCGCCCGCGGGCGACGACAAGGAGAAGGCCGGCGGGATCCTCCAGCTCCACACACTGAAGCAGACCGAGACGATCGCGAAGCTGGCGACCGGGATCAAGCGGTTCGAGCTGCCCGACGAGCACAACTTCATCAAGATCTACCGGCAAGTCGTAGCGGCCGGCAAGACCAGCTACGGCGAGCAGGCGCTGGGCAAGCTGGCGCAGCTCTTCGAGAACCGGCGGCAGTACGAGACGGCGGCGGAGACCTGGCGGGAGAACATCAAGACCTATGGCCCGGGTAACCGCAACTGGAAGAAGAAGCGGCTGAGCCAGATCGTGGACCCGTGGGGCATGTTCGAGCACAAGATGCAGCAGCCGGCGGGCGGCGGGGCCGGGGCGACCGTCCCGTTCCGATTCCGGAACGGCGAGAAGGTGACCTTCACCGCGCACGCGGTCAAGGTCGAGACGCTGCTCGACGACGTGAAGGCGTACATCCGGAAGAAGCCGAACCGGCTCGACTGGCAGAAGGTCCAGATCCGGAACCTCGGCTATCGGCTGGTGACGAAGAACCAGAAGAAGTACGTCGGGGAGCAGGTCGCGCAGTGGTCGCTCGACCTCGAGCCGCGGCCCCATCACTTCGACAAGCGGATGACGGTGACCACGCCGCTGCAGGACCCCGGCGCGTATCTGCTCCGGGCGCAGATGAAGGGCGGGAACACGTGCTACATCGTCCTCTGGCTGAACGACACGGTGATCGTGAAGAAGCACCTGGACCAGGCGGTGTACATCTACGTGGCCGACTCCGTCACGGGCAAGCCGGTGCCCAAGGCGAACGTCGAGTTCTTCGGCTACCGCCAGAAGTACACCGGCGGCCGGAACTACCGGATCGACATCGAGAACTTCGCCCGCCACACCGACGCCGACGGCCAGATCATCCTCAACAAGAAGGATATGCCGCCGCACTACCGGTGGATCCTGATCGCGCGGACCGACGGCGGCCGCTTCGCACACCACGGCTACACGAGCGTGTGGTACGGAAGCTATCACGACCCCGAGTACAAGCGGACGCGCACATTCATCATCACCGACCGCCCGGTCTATCGGCCCGAGCACACGGTGAAGTTCAAGATGTGGATCCGGCACGCGCAGTACGACATGGGCGACGCATCGCACTTCGCCGGCAAGACGTACATCGTGCGGATCAACGACGCGAAGGGCGAGAAGGTCTTCGAGAAGAAGATCACGACCGACGAGTACGGCGGGCTCGACGGCTCGTACAAGCTGCCCGACGGGGCCGCGCTCGGCCGCTACTACCTGTCGCTGTGGCGTGACCCGGACCACCGGATCGGCGGGAACGCATTCCGCGTCGAGGAGTACAAGAAGCCGGAGTTCGAGGTGACCGTCGACGCGCCGACCGAGCCGGTGATGCTCGGCGAAAAGATCACGGCGACGGTCAAGGCGAAGTACTACTTCGGCGCCGCCGTCACCAAGGCGAAGGTCAAGTACAAGGTCGAGCGGCGCGACTACGACGCACGCTGGTACCCGGTGATGTACTGGGACTGGTTCTACGAGCCCGGCTACTGGTGGTTCGCGTATGACTACGCGTGGTATCCCGGCTGGGGCCGGTGGGGTTGCAAGGCGCCGCGCTGGTGGTGGTACGGCACGCGCCAGAGCCCGCCCGAGCTGGTGAGCGAGAACGAGGTCGAGATCGGGCCTGACGGGACCGTCGAGGTCGAGATCGACACGAGCATCGCCAAGGAGGTGCACGGCGACACCGACCACAAGTACACCATCACCGCCGAGGTGACCGACCAGTCGCGGCGGACGATCGTCGGGACAGGCAACGTGATGGTCGCGCGCAAACCGTTCGAGGTCTACGCCTGGGTCGACCGCGGGCACTACCGCGTGGGCGACACCATCCACGCCAGCTTCAACGCACAGACCCTCTCGAAGCAGCCGGTGAAGGGCGACGGCGAGCTGACGCTCTATTCGCTCACCTACAACGAGAAGGGTGAGCCGACCGAGAAGAAGGTCCAGAGCTGGGAGCTCGACACGAACCCGGAGGGCCGCGCCGAGAAGAAGCTGGCCGCGCACAAGCCCGGCCAGTACCGCCTCTCGTACAAGGTGACCGACGCGAAGGACCACACCATCGAGGGCGGCTACATCTTCATCATCACCGGCGAGGGGTTCGACGGCTCCGACTTCCGTTTCAACGCCGTCGAGCTCGTGCCCGACAAGAAGGAGTACGAGCCGGGCGAGAAGGTCCAGCTCCGCGTCAACACGAACCGGCTGGGCAGCACCGTCCTGCTCTTCACCCGCCCGACGAACGGGATCTACCTGAAGCCGGAGGTGCTGCGGCTCGATGGCAAGAGCGTCGAGCAGCAGATCGCGGTCACGAAGAAAGACATGCCGAACTTCTTCGTCGAGGCGGTCACGATCAGCGGCGGCGACCTGCACACCGCCGTCCGCGAGATCATCGTCCCGCCCGAGAAGCGCGTGCTCAAGGTCGAGGCGAAACCGTCGAAGTCCGAGTGCAAACCGGGCGAGGAGGCCGAGATCGACCTGACGGTGACCGACATCGACGGCGACCCGTTCGTCGGATCGCTCGCGCTGACAGTCTACGACAAGTCGGTCGAGTACATCTCCGGCGGCAGCAACGTGCCCGAGATCAAGGCGTTCTTCTGGAAGTGGCGCCGACGGCACCACCCGCGGACCGAGTCGTCGCTGCAGCGGGGCGGCGGGAACCTCACCCCGCCGAAGAAACCGGGGATGAGCTTCCTCGGCGTCTTCGGCCGGTCCGTCGCCGACATGCCCCAGCAACCGACGGAGGGCGGAGAACGCGAATCCAGGGACGGCGCTGTAAGAGAGGAGAAGGCGAAGGGCCGCCAGCTCGGGGCGGCGCCGGCCGCCAAGAACGCGCGGCGCAAGGCCGACCGCGGGGTCGCCTTCGCGGCCGACAAGGAGGCTGCGGGTGAGGCGGGCGGCGGCCGCGGGGAGGCCGAGAAGGTCGAGCCGACGGTGCGCAAGAAGTTCGCCGACACCGCGCTCTGGGTCGCCAACCTGACGACCGACAAGGACGGGACAGCGACGGTCGACCTGACGATGCCCGAGAACCTGACCGGCTGGAAGATCAAGGTCTGGGCCATGGGCCACGGGACGAAGGTCGGCCA
>JAWODX010000608.1:0-7602 GCA_046483085.1 Planctomycetota bacterium | reverse complement strand
GGCCCCGGAACCAGAGCTGGCCCTCGACGGTGATGCCGGGCCCGGGCGCGGTCTGCCCCGCGATGGTGACGTGCCCGTCGCCGAGGCGGTAGCGGGCGTATTTGCCTCCGGCGGCCGGGATCACCCCGCTCACGTCGAAGACGATGATCCTCGGGCCTTTCGCGCCGAGCGCCGCGGCGAAGCTGCCCGGGCCGGCCGGCTTCCGGTTCGTCACGCGGATCACCCGGCCGCCGCGCCCGCCGACCGCGACGGCCCCGAAGCCTTCCGCCCCCGGGAACGCGGGCAGGGCCTGCTCGCCGGCGGTTGCCGGCCCGCCGAGCGGCACACACAGCGCGACGAGGTAAATGGCGAATCGCATGTCACTCCTCCGTTCGAGTTACTGTTCGAAGAACCGGTCGCGGTCCGGAGCAGCGGGCGCCCGGTTGCCGGCCGCGCGGGCGGCCGCGGCGTAGAGGTCCCAGCTCCGCTCCTGCCAGCCGCCGAAACACTCGGTGATCTGCTGGACCGACCGGTACTGCGGGATGAACAGGGTCTCGCGGATGCGCCGGTCGAGCATCGCCTGGACGGCCTGGCCCGCGTCCGTGGCCGAGAAGGCGGGGTCCTCGAGCGTCCGTTCGAGGAAGATGCGGGCCTCGCTCTCCTGGAGCCCCTCGCGGAACGCCTCGAACCGGGCGCCGGACTCGGCGCCGCGCGGCCCGGGCCAGAGCATGGCGACGACGGACATGCCGACCTGGCCGCCGCCCGCCCAGCCGTCCTGGTACGCGTCGCGCCAGTAGTCGACGCCCATCCGGCCGACGCCGCGCCCGCCGCCGATCAGCGCCCGCTCGGTCACCAGGCGATAGGCGAAGGGCGGCGAGGTCCCTTTCAGGGCGAGCGTGGTGCTCATGATCCGCGGCAGGGCGAGGTGAAGGCGCGGGTTCTTCCAGCCCTTGTGGCTGTGGACCGCGACCGTGTGCTTCCTGCGATCGTAGCGGACCGGCCGGGGGAGGCTGTAGATGCTGGAGACGAAGCCGAACGTCGGGCCCCGGCCGGGGGTGTGGCAGGCCCGCGCCCAGCCCACACCGGGCGCCAGCTTCCCCAGCATCTTGACCGTCCCGGCCACGTACCCGTGGCTCTGCCGGTTGTCGGCGCAGTCCCAGTGGAACCCCCAGTGCCAGGCATCGAGGAGGTCGCGCGTCCGCAGGATCCGTCGGACGCCGTCGACGAAGGGCCGCCAGAAGGCCCGGGCCTCGTCGGTCCCCGGGCGGGGCACGTCGAGCCGCTTCCCGTCCGTGCACAGGACGCGCGGCTCGACGAACAGGTTGTTGTCGGTGGCGTGGCTGACGACGAAGCAGACGCACCGCGGGGTGACATGCCGCCGGGCGGCGTCGAGGTACTTCGCGAAGATCGCCAGGTCGCACGCGTACCGGCCGGGCCCCTTCCGGGTCCAGCGGACCATCGAATCGTCGCGGTTGCCGAACTCGCTCCCGGTGAGGACGGGGACGATCAGCATGTCGCCGCCGACCTGCCCCAGCCAGCGCATGGACCGATCGACGAGTTTGAAATGCTCAGCCGACCACAGCGGGACCTGGTACTGCTTCGCCACGCCGTACGGCGACTGTTCGAGCGCGACGACCGTCGCGAAGTCCGCGGGATCGGGCAGTGCCCAGTCCATCACCCGGAGGGCGACGGGGACGCGAAACGCGTGGCCCCCGGCCCGGACCGAGACGGCACCGGTGTAGCGTCCGGCGGAGGCGTTCCGGGGGACACGGACGGTGACCCAGACGGGCTGGCAGGAGTCGGCCGGGACGGTCGGCGGCGGGTCGGCGGACAGGTGGTCGAAGAAGCGGATGCGCTGCTTGGCGCGCCGCCAGGCGGCCTCGTCCCCGGGGGCGAGGTCCGGGGCGCCGCGGGCGACCTCGAGGTCCCCCAGGCTGCGCCGCCTGCGTCCCCGCCAGCGGGAGCCCCACCGGCAGTAGCCCAGGGTGCGGAGGTCGGTGAGCGGGGTGCCCCGCGCGTAGCGGACCTGCACGGCGGCGGCGGGGATCTCGGCGCCGCCCGGCCCGGACAGGCCGGTGGCGGTGGCGGTGATGCCGGGAAGCTCGGCGGCGGTGCTGAGGACGACCTGGCCGGAGTAGGTGCCGTTCCGGGCGCCGACCATCCGGATCCGCCCGGGCTCCTCGCCGGTTGGCGGGAAGTCCGACGAGAGGAGACGCCGGTGCGGATCGGCGACCCATACCCGCGGCTCCCGCGGCCGGCGCGGGAGACGGGCGGCGCCGGCCGGCTCGCACGCCAGGCGGGCCTTCGGGAAGCAGGCCGTCTGCCAGTGGCCGTACCAGCGGCGATAGCCGCGCAGCCTCTGGCGCCCGTGCTTGTCCCGGTGGTACTGGGGGTGCATGGCGGGGTGGTAATCGCTGCGGTGGATCTCCACGGCGAGCACGTTCGCGCCTTTCCGGAGCAGGCGGCCGGGGATCTCGATCGGGCCGAGCTCCCGGTCGCGGCGCCGCCGGAGCGTGTTCCATTCGTCGCGAGTTATCGGGAAGTAGCCGAGCCAGGCGTTGCCGCTGAAGCGGGTGGTGACATCGGGGACGAGCTCCCCGGGGATGTCGCCCCGTTTGGCGAGGTTGCGGACGTGGACGGTGGGGCCGGGGAAGGGGCCGGTGATCTCGCCGAACGGCTTGGTGTCCTCGCGGACGAGCTTGCCGATCTTCGCGGGCGGGAGGACGTGCGCCGCGAGCGGATAGGTCTCGCCGGGCGTGCCCGGGGCGATCCGCCCGTCGGGCAGATGCCCCCGGGCGATCTCGTGGCCGTTGACGTAGACGACGACCCCGCCCCGGTACACGACGGTGAGCCGGAGGCGCTTGACCCGGGCGGGATCGCCGATGACGACGCGGCTGCGGAAACAGGCGAGCCGGACGGCCGCCGCCTGGATCGGGGCGCCGCGCGTGAGCAGGGGCCGTCGCCGACGGGGCCACGAGCTGCAATCGAACCCCGGCTGCATCCAGTTCGGCGGCGGGGGCGGCGATCGCACGAGCAGGGTCAGCGGCGACGTCTCGGCGTGGCCGGAATACTGGTACTTGAAGTAGAACGGGTAGTCGAGGTACGGGTTGCTCAGGTCCACGCCCTTGCAGAACCCCGCGCGCTTCTGCTCCCGGGCGAGCGCGTCGAGGTCCGTCCGGACCGGTGCGAGGGTGTAGTGGGAGCGCCAGTAGCCCTTCATCAGGTCGAGGGCGGCGCCGGATTCCGCCGCGCCGGCCGGGCCGCACGCCAGGCAGGTCCCGGCCAGCAGGAGGCAGAGAGCGGATTTCGCGATGGCGGCGCGGCGCATCGGGTTCGGTCTCCGCCGGTCTTCAGTTCCTGTCGAGCCGCTTGCGGACCTCGGCGGCGAGGGCGTACAGCGCCTCGGTGCGGCGGCGGCGCCCGCAGCTTGCGTGCCACATCGGCCCGCCGCGGCTGTAGACGCGGGAGTAGGTGCGCGTGCGGTCGTCGAGCAGGGCGAGGCAGCGGTCGGCGAGCTGCTCGCCGACCTGCGCCCGGACGTCGGGGAGGACGGCGGCGTCCTCGATGAGGGCGCGGGCCTCGGCCTCCTGGACGTTCTCGCGCATGAGTTCGAACCGGACGCTGGCGACGGCGCCGTCGCGGCCGGGGCAGATGACGTAGGGGATGGAGTAGTTCAGGGTGAGCTGTCCCCAGCCGGTCTCGGGGTAGCGTCCGGCGATGGAGCGCGGGCGTCGGCCGCCCTCGAGGACGGGCCAGAAATCGCCGCCGATGCGGCCGACCCCGCCGCGGTATCCGCCGGGGGTCCACTTCTTGTGGCGGCCGCGGGCGTTGAGCCAGCGCTCGGCGTAGATGCGGTAGACGGCGAGCGCCGTCCCGACGCGCACGTCGTTCCTCGGGAAGCGGGTGACGCGGAGCGGGTTCCGCCAGGCGTATTTCGGCGGCCACAGGCCCCAGACGGAGGCGACGTATCCGACCGGCTGGCCGTGCAGGCGGCTGGTATAGGAGTGCTGGTGGCTGGCCCAGAGGGCGTCGGGCGCGGCGGTTTTCAGCGCCTCGACGGCCGCCTTCGTCGGCTTGTAGTCGCCGGCCATGCCCAGCATGAGCGAGCCGTCGAGCCCGCGTTTCTTCAGGCGGGTCCGGAGCCCGGCCATCACCGGCTTCCAGAACGCGGCGCACTCGGGCGCGTTCCAGGCGGGGCCTTTCGCCTTCGTCAGCATACCGGTCTCCGGGTCGAGCACGCTGATGAGGATCTCCCGGTCTTTCTGCTTGTAGTGCCCGAAGTGGCCGGTCGAGCCGGGCGGCTCCCAGCAGTAGGCGATGACCGCGGGGATGCGGCCGAGGTGCTTGACCGCGAGGTCGAGGTACCGATCGATGAGGCGGAAATCGTGCTCGTAGGTGCCGCCGCCCCGGTCGATCCATCGCAGCATCGAGTGCTCGTTGCCCAGGTGGGTGCGGCGAACGAGCGGGAGATAGAGGGTGTCGCCGCCGAGCTGCCCGATCAGCTCGAACGATTTCTCGACGAGCCGCCAGTGCCGTTCCGAGCCGAACGGGACGTTGTAGTGCATGGCGACGGTGTGCGGCGACTGGATGACCCCCATGAAGAGGGTGAAGTCGCGGGGCTCGGGGAGGACGAAGTCGGGGACGCGGAGCTCGACGGGCACGTCGACCGGTTTCTCGCCGCCGGCGGCGACGGTGACCTGCCCGGTGTAATCGCCGGGCTCCGCGGACTTCGGCACGCGGACGGTCACCCAGATCGGCTGCACGGCGCCGAAGCGGCCCGTCCTCCGCCCGTCGTCGTGGGTGGCGACGGGCACCTCATCGGGCGGGAAGAGCTCGAGCCCGTCGAACGTCGGGGCGCCGGCCCGGCGCGGGCCGTCCGGCAGGCCGAACCGGACCTGGACGGCGTCGGCGGGGATCCGGCCGGGCCCGGCCAGGTCGTTCGCTGTCACCTTCAACCCGCGAAACGCCCGGCCCGCGCTGACCACGACCTGGCCCGAGCCGGCGCCGTTCCGGGGCGCGACGAGGCGAAGCGGGCGGATCGGCTCGTTCGGGTCGCCGTAGTCGGCGGCGGAGACCCGCCACGGCGTCGGATGGTTCCAGACCTGCAGCTCGTCGGGCCGGGCGACGTTCGGGACCAGCCCGTCGGCCTGCGCCGCGGCCAGCCGGACTCTCGTGGCGGCGAGCCGCGGCCACCACACGTACGCCGACGGCTTGTCGGTCCGGTCCCCCGTGTACATCACCTGCGGCGCCGGCGCGCGGTGCAGCTCGAGGGCGAGGACGTTGATCCCCTTTCGGAGCATCGCCGCCGGCACATCGACCTGTAGGGCGCGATCGCGCTTCTCGTACCGGTCGGCGAACTTGTCCCGATGCCGGAGGCGTGAGAGCCGCTTGCCGTCCGGGGTCACGTAGGCCTCCATCGGGTACTCGTCGGCGGGCGTCTCGGCGGTCAGTTCGCCGTCGGGCAGATGCGCCCGGGTCAGCTCCCGGCCGTTGAGGTGGACGGCGACCCCGCCGCGATAATCAAGCGCGAGCCGGAGGCCGGCCACGCGGTCCGGATCGGTGGCGCGGAACTTGCCGCGCAGCCAGAGGACGACGGCGCCGGCGCGGAGGCGGACCCGATTGCGGCGGGTGCGCCCGCCGAACGGCCCGCGGAATCGGCCCCAGTCGCCGTCGTCGAATTCCGGTTTCCGCCAGTCTCGGGGCGGCGGCTTCGGGACCCGGACCGGGGTCTCGACCTTGTTCAGGACGGTGTGGTAGCGGTAGCGGCCGCCGACCTTCGTCTTGACGCGGCGCGCGGGCGAGAGCTCGTGAACGTGGACGAGGGCGCCGCTCTTCTCGCGGACGAGGTCCGACCCGCGCACCAGGCAGGTGCGCCAGAAGCCCGACGTGTCGAGCACGGTGACGTCGGCGGGCGCGGGCTCGGCGGCCCGGGCGGCGAACGCGCTCAGGACGAGCGCGCAGCAGTAGCTGAGACGGGTCATGGGCTCTCCTTGGCGGGGCCGGCCGGGAGGAACGTCGCCCCAGGTCATTTTGCTTCTTGCGGCTCTTCGATTGTCTGCAGCGCCGTCCGGATCTGCGCGCGGACCCATTCGAACGGTTCGCCCCGGAGGGCCCGGCGCAGGGCGGGCGCGGACGCCCGGTCCCGGAGGTTGCCCAGCGCGTCGGCTGCCACGCCGCGGTAATTCTCGTCCCGGGCGACGGCGAGCCACTCGCGCATCGTCGGGGCGATGGACGCGTCGCCCAGTTCGCTCAGCGAGAGGGCGGCGTTGTGCTTGAGCGGTTCGTAGCGGCTTTTCATGCGCTTGCGCAGGACGGGGATGAGCGACGGGTGTCGGATGCGGCCGGCGGCCCGGGCGGCGGCGGCCTGGGTGTCGCCGCCCTCCTTTTTCGTGGGGGCGTCCAGGATGTCGCGGATCGCCTTCGCGGCGGACTCGTCGCCTCGTCCGAGCAGGCCGATGGTCCGGATCAGGCCGTACCGCGCGCCCCAGCCGGGCGACGAGCCGGGGAGCGCCTCGAGCAGGCCGGGCAGGAACTCGGTCCATCCGGCCTCGGCGGCCATGTAGCCGATGACCGCGGCGCTCTCGCGCCAGGCCTGGGCGCCCACGTACTTCCGCTTCCGATTCCACTTGACCCGATCCAGATCCTTGTCGCCGAGCACGTCGAGCAGGACCGGCCGCGCCCGCGTCCGGTCCAGGTTGTACAGGGCGACGAGCGCCTGGTTCTTCACGTTCCGGTCGCGGCACTCGTAGACGACCCGTTTGAGGGCGTCGAACGCCGCGGGGTCGCCGAGCTGGATGGCGCAGTCGACGTTCCGGCGGAGGGTCCGCCCGGCGTCCAGGTTTTTGATGATCGCCTCGACGGCCGGGAGGTCCGCCGCCTTGGGCCGCTTCCAGCGCCCGACCGTGTCGGCCACGGGCGGCATGGGCGGGAGCTCGTGAATCGGGGCGGGCTCCTCCTTGACGACCGTCCGGCTTCCTTTCCCGTCGGCGGGGACGGCCTCGACGACCAGCGACCTGCAGACGCAGTCCTCCCACCGCTTCCCCGCGGCGATGATCTCGTACGTGTACGGGGTCTCGTCGACGACGGTGACGTTGCGGCGCCGTTTCCCGAGCGGGTCGCTCCAGACGTAGGTGACCTTGAGCGCGGCGCCCGCGGCCAAGTCGCCGCGCACGGTGATCCTGTTGCGCCCGGGCTGGAGCTGGGGCAGGGACATGATGTTGTGCTGGGTCGTGGTCACAAAGCGGACGGCGTCGACGCGGCAGTCTTCGGGCTGTTTCGCCGCGAGAAGTTCGAGTCTCAGGCGATAGCCGTACCGCCCGAACGGCGAGTGGAACTCCTCGGGGGGCCGGGTCTTGTTGGTCACCTCGAACGTCTTGCAGACGTTCGCGGTGATGCGTCTCACCCCGAGAACGTCGGGTGGGCAGGTCCAGACGGGGTTCCACGTGCGGCCCTGGTCGGTCGAGAGGAGCAGGCGGACGAGGTCGTCGGGGTTCTTCCGGAAGAGGGCCATCCGGACCTCGGCGTCGGCGACGATGTACGGGGTGCGGACGTGCCAGGTGGCGGAAGCGGTCTTCCCGGGCTTCGCCGGCTGCAGCTTGTTCGGCGCCAGGTTCACCGGGCGGC
>JAWODX010000227.1:0-4383 GCA_046483085.1 Planctomycetota bacterium | reverse complement strand
GGCGGCCGTCGTCCAGCACCTCGGGCGCGTATTCGTATTGGCCGACGTACGCCGCCAGCGTGCCGTCGTGCTCGTGGAAGCCGGCGGCAGTGAGGACGAGCTCGGTCTCCTCGCCCATCATCGAGCCGACGAGCGGCGTCGGCGCGGACCACGTTCGGAAGTCGGGCGAGGTGGCCGTCAGGACGCGCTGGCCCGGGGCATCTTCGTCGGCGCGGCCGTTCGACCACATGGCCACATAGCGCCCGCGGAAGCGCGCGAGAAACGGATGGTGGGAATACGTCCAGGCGCGGTCGGGCCGGTACAGCCAGGCGCGCTCGGCGGCCACCCTGGGGATGTCCGCGTCCGGCGAGTAGGTCGCTGAGATCTGGGCGTCCACGGGGACATTGTGGCGGGGCAGGGGCCGGCGGTCAAGGGCCGGGCGGGGGCAGTCAGAGGCGCCGGTCGATCGGCGGCCGGTCCGGGTGGGACGGCTCGGGCAGGTGGAGGCCGGGCGCGCGGTCGGGCAGGACGGCGCGCTTCCCGCTGCGGACGTACGTGCGCCCGACACGATGCCCGAACGAACAGACGACCTGGTAGACGGTCGACGCGGTGCGCTCGGCGAGTTCCTCGGCGCCGATCCGCTGGCGGCCGGACTTGCCGAGGATCGTGACCGGGTCGCCGATCTGCACGCCGGGCAGGCCGGTCACGTCGGCAACCGCGCAGTCCATCATCACCCGGCCGGCGAGCGGGACGCTCCGGCCGTTGATCAGGACGCGCCCGCGGCCCGACGGCCGGATGCGAAGTCCGTCGGCGTACCCCATCGCCACGGTCGCCAGCCGGGTCGGGCGCGCGGCCACGAAATCGCGCCCGTACCCGACGCTCTCCCCGGCATCGATCTGTTTCACGGCGATGACCCGGCTTCGCACGGACATCGCCGGGATGACGTCGATCTCGCGCTCGACGTGCTCCGACGGCGCCAGCCCGTACAGCGTGAGCCCCTGTCGGACCATGTCGAAATGGGCGCTCCTCAGGGTGAACAGGGCGCTGCTGTTCGCGGCGTGGATCCGGCCCGGATGAATGCCCCGGCTCAGCAGCTCCTCGATCACGTGGTTGAACCGGGTGAGCTGCTCGCGGCAGAAACCCTTGTCGGCCAGCGACGCGGTCGCCAGGTGCGTGTACGTCCCCTCCAGGTGGAGCCGGGGCGTGACTTCGATGTGCTCGGCGAGCTCGACCGCCTCCTCGGCCGGCACCCCGTCGCGCGACATCCCCGTGTCCACGAGCAGGTGGACGTTCGCCGCGCGGTCGAGCGCCTCCGCCGCCTCCACCATCGGCCAGAACAGTTCGCCCGGCGAGATGGAGAGCGAGACGCCGCGGTCGAACGCCGGCACGATCTCCTCGCGGAAGCAGGAGCCGAGGACGAGGATCGGGACGCGGAGCCCGGCGTCGCGCAGCTCGATCGCTTCGGCCACGGTGGCCACGCCGAGTGCCGACGCGCCGTTCGCCACCGCCGCGTGGCCGACCTCCGCCGCCCCGTGCCCGTAGGCGTCGGACTTGACCACGGCCATCACGCCGACCGACTGGCCCACGCGGACCTGCGCGTAGCGGAGGTTGTGGGCGATGGCGGCCAGGTCTACCTCGGCCCAGACGCGTTCTGCGACTGTTCCCATTTGATCTCGGCCTGCGGGCGGCGGAGATACCGCGGCGCGAGCGCCGCCGGGTCTTCGCCGCCCTCCTCGATGAATCGCCTTCGTCCCAGTCTCGCCGCGTGGCTCGCCCGCGGGCGCCACAGCGCCTCGTCCTCGATCAGTTCGCCCGCCCCGGCGAAGACCTCGCGGTACCGCCGGAGCGCATCGCCGAGGACCTGCGTCCCCGGCTCGAGCTCGGCCGCGACCTCCTGCGGGCGAGCGACGAGGTCGCCCTTCACCTTCCCGCGCCCGGACTCGTACAGCGCCGCGTAGACCTGTCGAAGCCGGGCGTCGACCACCACGCACAGCCGGTCGAACTCGCGGACGTTCCCGGCGATCACGTCGAGCGAAGAGACGGCCACCACCGGCGTGTCCGTCTGGGTGCAGAACATCTTGGCGAAGGTGGCGCCGATCCGCAGCCCGGTGTACGAGCCGGGCCCCGACCCGATCGCGACCAGGTCGACCGCGTCCTTCTGCGGACCGAGCACGCGGCCCACGCAGGGGACGAGGTCCTGGCTGTGCCGCGTCTCTGTCCCCAGGGTCTCCTCGCGGATGACCCGCTCGTCCTCGAGGAGGGCGACCGAGGCCAGCTTGCTCGACGTTTCGATGCCCAGGATGTTCATCGTCGGTTCTGCGATGCGCCGAATCGCCGGGTGCGAGCGCTTGCCGGCCGGCGCCCGGCTACATGGACATGGAATCACCTGCGCGGCCGGGGGCCGCGATACATCTTCTTATCTCGACATGATGGCTGTGAAACTTTAATCTTTCCGCCCGTCGGGCGGACCGCGGGTGCATCAACGGATGATGGTCATGCGAGGCGGGGCCAGCCCCGGATCGCGCCCGGAGGATGCGTGCGGGGGACGGCTGCGCAACCCCTCTCCCTCCCGGAGGGAGAGGGCCGGGTGAGGGTGCCTCTCTTCCGATGACACTCGCGGCCATCCCCGCCCCTCTTTGACCCGCACCCGCCCGCTCCGCTACTTGCTCCGCGGGCGACCTCTCCCTGGCCAGGGAGAGGGGTCTGCGACGCGACCTGCGGGGGGCAAGCCCCGCCGGCCCGGCCCCGCACGGCGGCGTCGCCGCAACCATAATATAGTGGCGCACCCCGAGACCTGAGGGGCCGGGCCACGGCTCCGTGCCGAATTGGCGCTTTGTTTCACCGGCGAAACCGGTACAATTCCCGCCGGGCGAACAGCATTACAACAAGGAGGCGGCATGGCGGACTTGCGGCGGGTGCCGGTCGATGACGAGTTCTTCGAGGGGGTGATCTCGTTGGAGAGGCGGGACGGCTGGGTCCGGCCCTGGCGGATCCCTTTTGAAGAACGCCGCCTCTTTCCGCCCGACGACGGCGTACCGTGGCAGGCGCAGAAGGGCTCGGGCGTGCGGCTGCGGTTCGGAACCGATTCCGGCGCGATCGGCCTCGCGCTCCTGCCCGTTCTGGCCCAGGACACCGAGCAGGGCGAGGTCGACCCACGCCGGTACGACCTGACCATCGACGGCGAGCTGATCGGCTCGCAGGCCGTCGGGCACGGGGACGAGCGGGTCGTTTTCGACCCGCTGCCTGCGGGCGACAAGGTGGTCGAGCTCTGGCTGAACGTGCACGCGCCGACCCGTGTCCGGTCGCTGCTCCTGGACCGTGGCGCGACCGCCGAGTCGGTCCCCGACGAGCGGCCGAAGTGGGTCACGTACGGCAGCTCGATCACGAACTGTCGGGGGGCGCACAGCCCGGCGCGGACGTGGCCGGCGATCGTCGCCCGGGCCCACGGGCTGAACCTGACGAGCCTGGGCTTTGGCGGGCAGTGCCACCTCGACCCGATGGTCGCGCGGGTGATTCGCGATCGGCCGGCGGACTTCATCTCGCTGAAGCTGGGGATCAACGTGATGGGCGCGGGGTCGCTCTCGCCGCGCTCGTTCCGGCCGGCGATCATCGGCATGGTGGCGCTCATCCGCGAGAAGCATCCGGACGTCCCCATGGTGCTCGTCTCCGCGCTCGGCTCGCCGCCGCGCGAGTCGACCGCGAACGAGGTCGGGTTCACCCTCCGGATGATGCGGCAGGAGGTCGAGGACGCGTATCGCCGGCTGGTCGACGCCGGCGACGACCACCTGTATTATGTGAACGGCCTGGACCTGTTCACCGAGGAGGACGCCCGCGCCTACACGGACGATTTGCTGCATCCGAACGGCGACGGGTACGAGGTCGTCGGCGCGAACTTCTCGCGGGTCGTGATGAGCCGGATCCATCTCTGAACGGGAGGCGGAACGATGCGAAAGCCGATCGCGCTGCTGGCGATGCTGACGTTGGCGGGATGCGGGATGGCGGGCGCCCCGAAGGACGCGCTCGTGGAGTTGGCCGTTCGCGAGCCGGGCGGCGTCGCCCGGGCCGACGCGCCCGTGACCACCGGCGTCCCGTTCCCGCAGGGCGAAGTGCCGGGCGGGACGGCGCTCGCGCTGCGCGCCGGCTCGGGGGACGAGGTGCCGCTGCAGACGCGGGCGCTGGCCCACTGGCCGGACGGGAGCGTGAAGTGGACGCTGCTCGACTTCCGGGCGCCTGCGCTGGCGGCGGACGGTGCCGCGAAGTTCTGGCTTGTCGCGGCGGAGCCGAAGGCGAGGCCCACCCGCCCAGTGAGCGTTTCGCACACGAAGAACGCGATCCGCGTGGACACCGGCCCGATGCAGGCCGCGATCAGCATCGAGGAGATGATCGCGGACATGGCCACCCGGA
>JAWODX010000596.1:0-6944 GCA_046483085.1 Planctomycetota bacterium | reverse complement strand
GTCTGCCCCACCGATGCGGCGGACTCTGGCCGGTGGGGCAGGCATTTCTGCCTGCCCGGCCATTGCGCGGGGCTGCCGGAGCGCAGGCAGCCAGGAAAAGCAGCGTTGTCGTGTTAGAAATTATCTCAAAAGGGCGGATCAGCCGTGGCACGGGCATCCTGCCCGTGAATACCCACGGCCTGGAAGGCCGTACCATTTTGAGATAGTCTCTTGTTCCTGTCGGCCCGCCGCGCGCGGGCCGCGGCTGCCCGGAGGCAATCTTATGAAACACACACTGGTCGCATTGGCGATCATCTTCCTTGCCGTCGCGGCGCCCGCCCCGGCGCTCGGAGCGGCGAAGTTCATCGAGGAGCCCGCCACCGAACGGGTGGACGGGGACGTCCGCATCACGTTCACGGTCGACCGGCCCGCCGACGTGGCCGTCGCGATCGTGGACAAGGAGGGGCGAGTGGCCCGCCATCTGGCCGCCGGGGCGCTCGGCGAGAACGCGCCCGCGCCGCTGGCGAAGAACGCTCTCTCGCAAACGCTCACCTGGGACGGGAGGGATGACCGGGGGAGACGCGCCCCGAAGGGGGACTACTCGGTCCGCGTGGGCCTCGGCCTGACGGCCGTGTTCGACAAGGTGCTCGGCTGGAACCCGAAGATGGTCGGCGAGATCAAGGCGCTCGCCGTGGATGGGGACGGGCGCCTCTACTGCTTCAACGGCTACAGCGTGCCGGGCCTCGTCGTCTTCGATCGAGAGGGGGAATACGTCCGCACGCTCATTCCTCACGACGCGACGAAGGCCCGCGGGATCCGGACGCTGCGGCGGGAGGATGGGGAGCGGGTGCCGTACCTGACGAACATGCGCGATCCGTACCCGTTCGTACAGTTGGGCATCAGCAGCCTCCGGAGCAGCGGGTCGATGGTTGTGACCCCCGGCGGCCGCGTGGTGATCGCCGGGCCGAAGCGGACCGGGGTCGCCGTGCTCGGCGCCGACGGGCGGATCCCGGAGCGGCTGCTGGGTGCCGCCGCGCTTCCGGCCGCGGCGAAAGGCATCGCCGGGCTGGCGGCGGCCGCCGACGGGAAGGCCCTCTACGCCAGTGCCGCCGGCAAGCAGGCGGCCGTGTACCGCATCCCCTGGAACGGCAGGCCCGGCCGGGCGAAGGTGTTCACGACCGATCTGGAGAGTGCCGGCGAACTCGCGGCGGACGCGGAGGGCAACGTGTATGTCTGTGACCGAGCCGCCGGCTGCGTGGCCGTGTTCGATTCGACGGGCAAGCCCCGGCGGGCGATCGAGACGAAGGACGCCTGGCAGGTCGCCGTCCATCCGAAGACCGGGGCCGTATACGTCGCCGCCCGTCGCTCGCTGACGAAGTTCGCCGATTGGCAGAGCGAGGCGGCTGGCTGGACGCGGCCGCTGCCCGAGGTGCCGGGGAACACGCCGCCGGTGATGGCGCTCGACCCGACGGGCGAGACGCCGGTCCTCTGGATCGGGTGTCCGCAGCAGCGCAACTATTCGAAGTACGTGCTCTGGCGCATCGAGGACCTGGGCGAGAAGCCGGGCGAGCCGACCGAGTTCGCCTACCGCGGGCCGAACGCGCTCTACAGCCCCGTCCACATCGCCGTCGACCCCGCCCGCGACGAGGTCTACGTTCGCGAGTGGCGCGAGAGCTGGCGGGGGCAATGGTTCAAGCGGATCGACGGCGAGACGGGCGAGATGGAGAAGCTGCCGATCCGCGGGAACGAGATGGCAATCGGCCCGAACGGCTACCTCTACTGCCGCAAGGCACAGCAGGTCGGGAGCTGGATCACCCGGTACGACCACGCCGGCAAGGTCGTCCCCTTCAAGAAGGTGATGAACCCGCCGCAGGCGGGGGACCGGCCGGGGCTGTGGGTGCTCGACTCGCTGCGCGGCGCGACCGCGATCGGGATGAAGGGGTTCGACGTGGCACCCAATGGCGACCTGTATGTTCTTCGGTACTTCTCGGCCCGCGGCGGCAAGGGGCCCTGGAAGAAGAAGGGGTTCGAGTTCCCCGAGTTCCCGCCAGGCGTTGGCTTTCTCACCCCGCTGATCGACGTCTACGGCCCGGAGGCCGGGTTGAAGACGGAGGGGATCGTCGCTTACTTCAAGCAGGGCGCGTGCGGTGTCGAGGTCGACCGCGGGGGCAACATCTACGTCTCCGAGCACATCACGCCGAAAGGCCGCTACTATGCCGAGCCGCTCGCCGACCAGCTCCCGACGCCGACGGGGGCCGGGAACCGGCTCTTCGAGCTGAAAAACGGCCGGCTCAACTGGTATCTCTTCAATACCGGTTCCCTGTTCAAGTTCGGCCCGGACGGCGGCACGATCCGGCCGGCGAAGGAGACCGATCCCGGCGCCCAGTTCGCGGGCACGCGCGGGAACAACACCCGCTACGTGACGGTCAAGGGCGCCCTGTGGCAGCATTTCGGGGTCGCGCCGTCGCCGGCGGACACGAACCGCGGGCACAACGGCGGGTGCGTCTGCACGAACAACCGATTCGATCTCGATGCGTTCGGCCGCGTGTACGTGCCGGACGTGCACCGGTTCTGCATCGACGTCCTGGACGCGAACGGGAACCGGCTGACCAGCTTCGGCCGGTACGGGAACGCCGACGACAGGCGGCCGGGCATCCCGATCAACTGGGGCTCGTTCGTGGGCTGGTCGCGGAAGGCCGTGTACGTCTGCGACAACCTGAACCGGCGGATCCTCCGGGTCCGGCTCGAGTACCACGTCGAAAAGGCCGCGAAGGTGCCGGCTGGCTGAGCGTGCGTCCCCCCTGCCAGGCCAGGAAGAGCCGGGCCAACCGGTGCGTGGCCGACCGGAGTGTCCGCCTCCCCGATGCGCTTTCTTCTTCCTGTTCGGGGGCCGCGCATTCCTCCCCGTCAGCAGGGCATCGATTCCCGCTGAGTGGGTTACTATGTGCGACACAAAACAGGTTGCATTTCGGACCTCGTGACGCGGGCAAGATGCCCGCGACACAAACTGACCACGGGCAAACAACATAGTGTCGCGTGTAATATCAGGCAGCGGCTAAGACGACTACGCTGTTTTTCCAACCGCAGAGGCCGCCGAGCACGCAGAGAGAATAAGTTATGGTCTTGTGGGTCCGATGTCCGAGCAGCGGTCACCGGTCCCCGAAGAGAATCCCGCACGTCCTTCTTTTTCAACCACTTCTCTGCGATCTCCGCGATCCCTGCGGTGAGTTTCTAGCGTTGCCGTGCTAGGGCGGGGGCACCACCTCGTGGTTTCGCGGGTGTCCCTGGCCTGCAGCTGCTGCGAGTACTGCCTGCACCACATCCTCCACGAATACCGGCTGCTGCAGCGTCCTGCCATCACAAAGGACCGGAAAAATCCGGTGCCGGCGCAGGAAGTCTGCCAGGCGGCTGATATTGCGGTCATCGCCGGGACCATAGATCATGGATGGACGCAGCAGAATCCACGGCAGCCTGGAGGCCCGGGCCGCGGCCTCTCCGGTGCGCACGTCGGTCACCGAGGACGACGGCACCCGGGACAGGGCTCGCAGGGAGCTCAGCAGCACGATGCGGCTGACGCCGGGAGACGCGGATTCCAGCACCACAGGAGCGTAACGAATATGGGCCAGGTGGATCACGGCGTCCGCATCGCGGAACGCCGGACAGGCCGAGGGGCGGTCCTCCAGATCGCCCACATGGATTTCCACTTCCAGATGTTCCAGCTCGGACGTGTCGCTGGTGGCGCGGACCAGGCAACGGACCTGTTCGTGCCGCTCGCAGAGCCGCCGCACCACGCGTCGTCCCAAATACCCCGTTGCGCCTGTGACCAGGATCATGCCCTGCGGCTTCCCCGGCTCAACAGCTCGTCGTATACCGCTTCCGTGCGCCGCAGCATGGTGTCCAGACCGAAGGAGGACACAGCCCGCCGCCGGCCTTCACGCCGCAGCAGCTCCCGCTGCTCCGGGCTGCGGAGAAGACGGCGGATAGCGTCCTCGATAGCCCTGGGGTCGTTCGGCTTCACCAGCAGACCGGTCCGCCCGTGTTGGATGATCTCGGGCACGCCCCCTACCCGCGAAGCCACCACTGGACAGCCCATGGCCAATGCCTCCAGCAGCACGGTCGGCAGTCCCTCCCGCTCCGACGGCGACACCAGCACGTCGAACCGGGCCAGCCATGGCCGCACGTCCGGCACCAATCCCGGAAACTGAACACGCTCTCCGAGCTGCAGCTGTTGTGCCATGCCCTGGAGATGGTCCCGAAGTGGACCGTCGCCCACCACGCATACCAGCAGGGCAGGGTACTCGGACGTGAGCTGCTGCACCGCGCGCAGGAGAACGTCCACTCGCTTCTCCGCGGTGAGACTGCCCACCACTCCCACCACCGGTCCCGGCCCGGAATCGGCGAACGGCCTTTCGACCTGTTCCCGGGAAAACCGGTCCAGGTCGATTCCATTGTGAATCACCCGGTACTGGGCACGGGTCCCGATGCCTCTGGCCAGACACTCTTCCGCGGTATGCTGGCTCACTGCCACAAAGCGGCTGGTCGCACGAGCGGCCAGGCGTTCGGCCAGCCTGAACACGGACGGAGCCAGCCCTGCCGCCGCCACCTCGGCAACCTCGCCGTGATACGTATGCACGATGGCACGCACGCCAGCCTTCCTGGCCGCCAGCCGGCCGAGCACGCCAGCCTTGGAGATATGGGTATGAACCACGTCGTACCTGCCTTCCCGGATGGCTTGGTACAGCCCCATCAGCGCACGCGCATCTGCCCCGGGATTCACCGCACGCTGCAATGATCCCAGATATATGGTGCGAATCCCCCGCTGCTCTGCTTCCGGCCACAAACTGCCCTCACCGGGCTCGCCCTTCCCGGCCAGCACGTCCACCTGAAAACGTTCCGGATCCAGCCCTGCAGCCAGCTCGAGAACGTGGCGGGGCACGCCGCGGACAACCAGACGCGTAACAACCTGGAGCACCTTGATCCGGCACATCACAGATCGCACCGGGAGCCGCCGGCTTGACCGATCCGCAGCCTGTACAGAGCGTGCAGACGCCAATGCCCGGCCCGGTGACAGGCAAATCGAACCTCGAGCCGCCGAGTAGTCTGCCGGCGAGCTGCCCCGGACGCCTTGCGCCTGGGAAGACCGGAGCATTCCGGTTTCCCCAGGCGGGCGAGCCGCGGCATGCCGGGACATGGGAACACATTTTTCTGCACGGTCAGATAGGGACTCTTCGTGGAATGGCGCAGCTGTGGCGCCGGTTGTTTCGACCTACTGCCCATGGACTTGAGCGATCCGCGGCGCCCCGTCGAGCGAGGGATCAGCTCCATACACGCCAGGATATGCTCACGGGGGGCAGCGGCGAGGACACTCACCCGTCGCGAGGTGTCCCAGCTGGCGACCTATCACTAGCGCTGAAGGAATCCCTCCGCCAGCTCTTCCTTCTGGACGCTTTTCCATCAGGAACGCCCGTGCTAATGTAAAATCCGGGAAGACACCGGGCAACCAGCTCAAGCTTGACATCTGGCTGGCCTGGAAGCAGAATAAGGCGTGGTTTCCCCACCGCTTATGGACGGCCATGCTAATCGAGCCAGGTGCCCACGTTCACATGATAGCCATCTGCGGGACCGCCATGGGCTCGCTGGCCGGAATGCTCCGTCAACGCGGGTTCCGCATCACCGGGTCAGACGCCCACGCGTACCCCCCCATGAGCACCCTGCTCCGGGATCTGGGCATCGAGGTCAAGGAGGGATTTGCCGCAGAGAACGTGCGACACAGCGACCTGGTGGTCGTGGGCAATGCTGTTTCCCGCGGCAACCCTGAGGTCGAGGAGATGCTGGCGCGCCGCATTCCGTACCTGTCGCTGCCCGAGGTGCTGCGGGAGGTCTTCCTGCGTGGACGCCGGCCGGTGGTGATTTCCGGAACCCACGGCAAGACAACCACCACGGCGCTCACCGCGTACCTGCTGTCCCAAGGCGGACTCGATCCCTCGTTCCTGGTGGCCGGACTGCCGGGCAACTTTGACCGCTCCTATCATCTTGGACAGGGTGAGCACTTCGTCATTGAAGGGGACGAGTACGACAGCGCCTACTTCTTCAAGCTGCCGAAGTTCTTCTTCTACCTTCCCGAGATCCTTGTCATCAACAACATCGAGTTCGATCACGCCGACATCTACGCCACCCTGGGCGAGATTGAGAAGGTCTTCCGGCAGCTCATAAACATCGTGCCGGGCAACGGCCTGATCCTGGCCAACCAGGAGGATCCCGTGCTGCGCCCGCTGCTGAGCGGCTCTTTCGCGCCGGTGCAAACGTTCGGCATGAGCGCGCATGCGCACCTGCAGGCGTCCGGGCTGGAGAGCCACGAAGCGGGCACTTCGTTTGACGTGGAGTGCGGCGGGCAGTCTCTCGGGCGCTTCATGGTCCCGCTCCACGGTGAGTACAATGTTCGCAACTGCCTGGCCGCGATCGGGGTGGGACTCCAGGTGGGGATGGACCCTGATTCCCTGCGCCGGGCACTGCCCGGGTTCCTGGGGGTGCAGCGGCGGCAACAACGACTGGGTTGCGTCGGGGGAGTCACCATCATCGACGACTTCGCCCACCATCCCACTGCCGTGGCTGCCACCCTGGCCGGCCTGCGCGGCGCATATCGCGCTGCCCGGTTCCATGTGCTCTTCGAGCCAGCCAGCGCGACCAATGCGCGGGCCGTGTTCGAAGAGCAGTATGTCACGGCATTCCGGGACGCTCACCAGGTCATCATCGGACGCGTGCCCCGTCCTGAACGCGCCCGCGGCGATCCGCCTTTCGACGGCGAGCGGCTGGCTGCTTCGCTGCGAGCGGCCGGCCAGTCAGCCAGCTATCTGCCGGCAGTGGACTGGATGATGGAGCGCCTGCGCGCCACGGTGGCGCCGGGCGACGTCGTAGTGGTCATGAGCAACAGCGGCTTCGGAGGCGTCCAGCAACGTCTCCTGGAG
>JAWODX010000591.1:0-3082 GCA_046483085.1 Planctomycetota bacterium | reverse complement strand
CGCCCGTCTTGCCGGCCAGCATGTAGATGGCCTTGACGTCGTAGTCCTCCTTGACCACGGCGAGGTAGTCGCCGCCGAGGTAGAACCGAATGGGCGGCTCGCGGGTCCGGTCGTTGGCGTCGATGAGCCGCTTCCAGAGGGTCCGCATGGCGTCGGTATCCACGGCGACGTAGTACCAGCCGTCCGTCACGACGAGCAGGCCGGCCTCGTGTGCGACCGAGAGCTCCTTGCGGCCGTTCTGGAGGAGCGGGTGGTCGCGGTGCAGCGAGAGGTCGGGCAGGTCGAGCCGGCCGATCAGTTTGCCGGTGGACCGGTACCGGACCGTCACGTTGAACGGCATCTTGCGCACGAGCACGAGCCGATCGCCGGTGAAGTAGGGCGGGATGTAGGCGTCGCCCTGTTCGCCCTCCTGCCAGACGACCTCGCCGGCGGGGTTCGGCGTGGGGAGATAGAGCGCGATGGTCTCGGTCGAGCCGGAGAGCACGAGCAGGTCGCCGCTCATCACGGCGCTCCTGATCTCGAAGTCGAACGGCACACGGTAGCGCCACTTGAGCTGGTGGTCCTCGATCCCGTAGGCCAGCACGTCGTACAGCCCGTGGACGACGACGAGGTCTCGATAGACGAACGCCTCGAAGAAGCCGGGCTCCTGGCCGTGGCCTTTCAGCCGGATGCGCGAGACGGTCCAGCGGATCGCGCCGGTCTCGAGGTCCATGCAGCCGAGCACGAACTTGTTGTCGAGCCGCTTGCGGACCCGCTCGCCGAAGAAGGCGAGGTTGCGGTGCCGCGAGCGCTGGCCGCGCCGTTCGAGCATCAGGCGCGCCTGGCCCTCCTCGTCGTGGAACCGGTGGGTGCGTTCCTCGAACGGGGTCTTGAGCGGGACGGGCGCCGGCCGTTCGTCGGGGGCGGCGACCGCCTCGAGGTATGGTTTGGGGACGGTCAGGCCACAGACGCGGGCGGCATCGGCGAGCCGCCACATCCGCCGAAGGCTCGCGATCCCGTCCAGCTCGCCCGCGCCCTTGAACAGGGCCTCGAGGACGGTCTGGGCCGTCTCGGTCCCGGCGAACTCGGCCAGCCGGTAGAACTGCTCCTCGCGGTCGCGCCCGAGCAGCTCGCGCCGGGCCTGGCTCTCCAGTTGGCTCGTCAGCTCGGGCGACTCGGCCAGCAGGCCGCGGAGCTTGATCGCCGCGAGATCTTCCGCCCGCATGCTGAAGTCCTTCGGCAGCGGCGAGAGCGCGCTGGCGTAGACGGGGAGCCCCTGCGTCATCAGCTTCAGGCTGCGAAGCATCTCCCGCCCGTAGTAGTCCTTGTTCACGTACGCCGCGGCCTCGTCCATCACCCGGCGAGCGGCATCGAGCAGGCGCTCCTCGCCCATCACGGCGGCCCGGGGGAGTGGATACTCGCGGTGCCCGTAGGTGTTGATGATGCTCTGCAGGCATCGGGCGGCGCGGGCGTCCCGGCCCTTGCGATGGTACGCCTCGGACAGGGCGAACAGGGTCTCGATCTCATCGGCCAGCTCGCCCGCCGTTCGGGACAGCCCCAGGCAGTGCCGGAGCTCCCGGTCCGGGTCGCGGGCGCGGATGGCGCTGCGGGCGATCTGTCGATGCACGCGGTAGAGCTGCTGGTTGATGATCGCCCGGAAGTCGAGGTCCTCGGACGAGATGGTGGCCAGGCACTTCTTGAGCAGGCCGGCCGCGTCGCGGTAACGTGCGTTGTCGATGGCGAGCTCCGCCTTCGCAAAGTCGGCCGTCGGGCCGGTCCGCCCGGCCAGAACACGGTTCACCGCGGCCCGATCGTAGACCATCGCCACGTCGCGCGCGCCGAACCGCAGCTCGAAGAGCTCGCCGTAGCGCTTAAAGGTGAGGCGGCAGTGGGGCAGGAACGGCCCGTGCCGGTTCGCCGGCACCGTGTCGGATGACATGGCCTTGTACGCGCGCATCCGGGCCTTGACCTTCTCCGACTTGTGCGGCAGCTCCTCCAGTTCCTCCAGGAGCGTCGCCGCGTAGTGGATGTCGTGGCTTGCCCGGGCGACGATCTCGCCGCTGAGGTATCGGCGCCGGCCGACGATCTCGCGGTCGGGGAGCGAGACCCGGCACAGGTTCGTCACCCACCCGTACACGCTATAGCCCCAGTAGTGGAACCCCGTGAGGGTGAGGGAGCCGTCGGAACAGAGGAACGGCCGGGCGGCCAGTTGATAGTGCCATCCGTCGGCGCCGGCCCCGATGCTGCGGCCGCTGCCGAAATAGAAATAGTGGTGCATCACCGGATGGCCGATGGGCGCGACGAGGTCGCCGGACCGCCAGACCGTCTTGCCGGTCTTCGGGTCGACGAGGTGGACGGGAGTCCGGCGGCTGCTGTATGCGACGACCAGCTCGCCGGTGGCGATCGGGCCGAGGAAGTACGCCGCGCTGGAGCCGATCGTACTTCCCCGCTCGTTCCGATACGCCCCTTTGACCCGCGTCCAGATCACCTGGCCCGACCGGCGGTCCATGCGGAACATCATCTTGGTATCGACCGGGAGGACGTAGAGGCTGTCGCCGACGATGAGCGGACGCTGCGGATACCAGAGGATGATGTCGTTCATGTTGCGCGGGGTGTAGCGGCGGAACCCGCCGAACGCGCGGGTCGCGTCGTGGATGCTCCGGTAGTAGGGATAGCGCGTCAGCCACTTGATCCGGCCCGACCGGGCGTCGAGCGCCGCGACCGTACCGGCGTTCGTGGACCAGTAGACCGTGCCCTGGTGGTAGAGCGGCGGCGAGGCGTAGCTGCGGATCCGATTGCGCACCCGGCGCGCGAACCCGGCGGCGAACTTGCCGGGCGTCAGCCGACAGAGCTCCTTCCGCCACCGCACCCGGCCGGTCGCGCTCTCGAACGCGATCACCCCGTACTCCGTGTCGATGTGCGCGTCGCCCTCGATGTTGTCGAGGATGTACCCGGCGTAGATCGTGCGGGGGCCGCCGGCCGGGACTGCCTCGAACCGCATCCGCGCCTCCTCGACCGTCGACGCGACCATCGGCCCGTATGCCCACTTCAACTGGCCGGTGATCTGGTCCAGGGCGACCAGCGACGGCCCGCCCTTGTACAT
>JAWODX010000575.1:0-3358 GCA_046483085.1 Planctomycetota bacterium | reverse complement strand
CTTGAGCGTTCTTCTCATCGGCGGCCTCCTTCTCGCCTCGCCGCCCGCCCGGTCGATGGATCTGCCCGACGCCGTGAAGGACGCGCCGCCGAACACGTGGGTCGCACTGAACGAGACGAAGACGAGCCGGCGCGAGTCGCCGATCTTCGCCTATGCGCCCACCATCGGGCGATTCGTCCGGGCGGGCGGAGGGCTCCACTACAAGAAGTCGCACTTCTACTACCGCTACGACACCGAGCATTTCGACCCCACCAAGTTGACGTGGACCAACGCCTACCCCGAGGGCCGCGGCGAGGGCCGGCCGGAGTCCGGCCGCATCGAGCCCAAGGGCTGGAACCTCAAGCAAACGGGCCGGTACGCGCTGCTCCACAAGGACGGCGACGCGCTCCGGCTCAGCAACCGCTGGATGTTCGAGCAGTGGTCCTGGGCCGGCGACGCGGAGAAGCTCTACGTGTACTTCGGCCAGATGGCGACGTACGATCCGAAGACCCGGCGGTGGGCGACCGTCGAGCAGAACGGCAAGGGCGGCGAGGCCCGCTGGTGCTCGCTCTGCTACGACCCGGTCAACGGCGAGCTTCTGAAGGTTGGCGGCGACCGGCGGCTGGAGCCCAGGACGTACGTGTTCGCTTTGAAGACGAACACCTGGCGGCGGCTCGAGCTCGGCTCCGGCGCGCTGAAGACGCTGCGCGACAAGGCGCAGGAACTCCGCCGGCGGGCGATCGAGCTCCTCGGCCGGGCGGCGAACCGGTTCTCGATCGCCGAGACCGAGGCCGAGGCGAAGGTCGATCTGACCGAGCGCGCGACAGAGCTGGCGGCCGAGCTGAAGAGACTGGCCGCCGAGGCGAAGGCGGCGAACGTCAAGCCGCACGAGACAGCCGCCGCCGCACACGTGGCGTCGCTGCTGGCCCAGACCGCCGCCGACTGCAATGCCGTCGCCGAGGAGCTCGGGGGGAAGATCGACGCCGCGCTCATAAGCGAGGTCCGCGCGGTCCGCGTCGCGGTCGACCGCGCCTTCCACGCCCTGATGGCCGAGCCGTCGCCGCGGGGCCTGACCCGCCCCGTCTACGATCCGGTGCACCAGAAGATCGTGCTGTTCGGCGGCGACTCGCACGACCGCGTGCATTCGGACACCTGGGTCTACGACTGTAAGACGCGGACGTGGGAGCAGCGGTTCCCCGAGCTCGCCCCGCCGCCGCGGGCCGGGCACATCCTCCGCTGGCTGCCCGACGCCAAGAAGGTCGTGCTGGCGGGCGGGTACAGCCGCCGCCGGCTCGCACAGGACATCTGGACGTACGATGTCGGCGAGAACGAGTGGACGCTGCACAAGGTCGTCCCGCTCGAGCGGCATCGGCACAACCGCTGGTGGTCGCCCGGGACTCCGAGGGCGAGGGGCAACGGCTATCCGCTGGTCGGCGACGTGGCGCCCGGCGACGTGCTCTTCGCCCTGCCGCCCCGGTCGAGCGCCGTCTGGGCCTGCAGGATTGACGTGTCGAAGACCGACGCGAAGAACCAGGCGAAGCTGGCCGTCGAACCGGGCACATTCACCTTCCACGGGATCGACCCGGCCGCGTGGGAGAAGGCCGCGAACCCGGACCGCGAGCGGATGAAGAAGTTCTTCGACGAGCTGCCGAAGAACCAGTGGACAGCCATCCCGTTCGCCAAGCGACCGCCCGTCGCCCGCAACATCTGGGGCACCACCGCCTACGACCGCGACCGGCACCAGTTCCTCTTCTGGGGCGGCGGACACGCCACGAGCAAGATGAACGCCGTCTGCCACTTCAGCATCCGCGGCGGATGCTGGACCCTCGCCTACTGGCCCGACGAACCGCTCAACCCCGGCTCGTACATGAGCTGGGGCGGGCCGACCTTCCAGGACCGCCCGGCCATGCCCTGGGCACACGCCTACCAGGCGTACGAGTACGACCCGTCCGGACGGATGCTCCTGCTCGGCCGCGCCTACGACGTCCGCGCCCGGGCCTGGCTGCCCGAGCCCGTCGAGGGACTCAAGCACGCCGGCCTCATGCACTCGATGGTCGAATGGACCCCGCACGGCGTGGTGTGCTATTCGAAGAAGAGACGCGGGCCGGTCCTCGGGCTCTACCGCTACGAGGCGAAGAGCGGGGCGTTCAAGAAGCAGCCGTGGAAGGGACCGACCCTCGCCCGTGTCTGGTGCGACGGCACGGCCATGTGCTACGACCGTACCCGCGACTGCCTGTGGCTGAGCAACGGGCACGTCATCCGGTACGACTTCAAGACCGGGGAGGCGCGGCAGGTGGAGACGACGCCCGCGAAGATGACCCTGGACCGCGAGGCCGTGCATATCCCCGGAGCCGACCTCATCCTCCAGGGCGGGCATCGCGCGACCGCCGCGTGGGACCCGAAGACGGGCGACTTCCTCCGGCTCGACCTGCCGTGGGTCGTCGATGCCAAGAAGGTCGAGGTCCCGAACCTCCACTGGCACGCGGGCATCGCCTACGATCCCCAGTTCGAGGCCGTGCTCATCAACGACCTCCGCAACCGCAGGGTCTGGGCGCTGCGGTTCGACCGCGACGCGGCGAAGCTCACCGAGATCGGGTCCGCGTCGCACGACTCGGAATAAGGCCGCACTGCCCGGCCGGCGCACACCGACCCGCTCCCGGCACCGCTCCCCTTGGCTCTATTCGGCCTCCGTCAACTCCAGCGTCTCCGGGTCGAGCCGCATCACGCCGACGGGGATGTAGCCGTTGCGGTCGAGGTGGGCGAGCCGGACCACGAGCTTCAGCTCCGGGTCGTAGTGCGGCGAGTTGTTCAGGTTCCCGTGGCTCCCGAACGTCGGCCCCTTCCAGGGCGCGGTGTAGAACTTGTTCTCGCCGAGCTTGTAGAGGGTCATCCGGCCCTTGACGTTGCGGCCGCGCCGGTCGCCCTTGCCCCAGGTCCAGAGGATGGCATCGAGCGGATCGACGTAGGTCGGGCAGCCGGCGAAGCCGGGGCTCTGGTTGGCCGGTTCGAGCTGCGTCCACTTCCCGGCATCAATGTCGTAGCTCCAGTACTGCGTCCCGCCTTTCCCGCGCGGCGTCACGGTGTAGAAGAGCCGGTGGCGCTTGCGGTCGTAACAGAGGGTCCCGTACTCGTTGTGCGCGTTCGGCCCGCCCTTCTTGACCAGCTTCCACTTGCCGGCCGCGACGTCGGCCAGCCAGAGCTGCCCGCCGCCCTTGCTGTGGAACCCGTATACACCGTCCGGGGTGTTCTCGAAACAGACCTGGTTGCCGGCGCCGTATCGGCCCGGGCAGCGGCCGATGCAGGTCACGAATCGTTCCTCGTCGATGCTGTACACGTCGCCGTGCAGGGTGATGACCGAGTCGGTCTTGTAGTCGACGGC
>JAWODX010000524.1:0-5029 GCA_046483085.1 Planctomycetota bacterium | reverse complement strand
CGACGTGCTCGAGCTGAGCCACGGCGGCAAGCTGAAGGGCCAGTTGAAACGGGTGACGTTCTTCGCCGGGGGCGAGGAGAAGGCCTTCGCCCGCGGCGCGATCGAGAGGTTCCGCGTCGCCAAGGCGGGGAAGGACGAGCTGACGCTGAAGGACGGGACGGTGCTGGAGGGCGAGTTCGTCAAGCTCGCGTTCCGGTCGGTCGGCGGGCTGCTCGAGTTCAGGCGGAAGGACGTCAAGGGCCTGACGTTCGTCGAGAGCGAGGCGGACAAGTTCCGGAAGACGCTCGCGGCGAAGAAGGGGGAGCTGGCGGAGGACGACGCGGCGGGACACGCCGAGCTTGCCGACTGGTGCCGCGAGCACGGCCTGAAGGCGGAGGCGACCCAGCTCGCCCGGGCCAGCCTGGAGCTGGACGAGGACGGGGAGAAGACGGCGCTCGCCCACGAGATCCTCGGCCACGTCCAATACGAGGGCGAATGGCTCACCCCGGCCGAGGTCGCCAGGCGCAAGGGCGAGGAGAAGGACGAGAAGGACCCGGAGCCTGCACCGAAGACAAAGCCCGACGCGGCGAAGCTCAAGGCGGCGCTGGCCCGGAACGAACAGTTCTACCGATCGTACCGGGACAAGGTCGCCCGGCTCAGGAAAGAGGAATTCGAGCGGGCGAAAAGCCACTACAAGGAGAAGTGGGCCAGCACCGAGCGCCGTCGCCGGCAGATCGAGGCGCAGATCAAGCCGCTCAGGGACGATTACCATGACGCCGTCAGGTTCTACATGGAATGGGCGGGGACGAGCAAGGCGGAGGCGAAACAGCACGTCGAGAAGTCCTCGGCGCTGAAACGCGGGCTGCGGCAGTTGGCCGAGCTCGACGACGAGTTCAAGAAGATCAAGATCGGCGCGAAGAAGAGCGTGGTCGGGGTCGCCGACCGTGCCAAGACCCGCACGAAACAGGTCCGCCAGGCATACAACCGGATCAACGACGCGCTCTACCTGAAGAGAGAAGTCAGTCGGCAGAAGATGAAGCAGGCCTACGAGGCCGCACTCCGGCTCGATTGACCGGCCGCGCCGCCGGTCGTCCCTCCTCCCGACCTGCAGCGATGCCCGCCACCGGCCGGCTCGTTCGTTTCGCCGGCCCTCCCTCGAACGTTGCCGGGATCGCAGGTCAGCCGCCGGCGGACCGCTCCCGGAACAGGTTCGCGTACGGGCCCGGGGTCTCGAAGATCCCGCCGCTTGCCCGGTAGTACGTCTCGCCGAGCTCGACGGCGCCGCGCCGCGGCCGGAGCCACGGGGCGTCGGCGAGCGGGAACTCAGCCAGCATGTCGTCCCAGCGGGCGTAGTTCTCGGGGCCGTTCGACTCGAGCAACTGGCCCGGCAGCCCGGGGAAGGCGGGCAGGCGTGCCGCGACGTTCTTGTTCCACTCGACCATCATGGGGAGGCACGCGTTGTCGGCGACGAAGCACGTCGCCCCGGCCTCCCGGGCGGCGGCGATCATCCGGAAGCTGCGCGAGATTGTCTTGCCGGCGGTCTTGATCGCGATGGCGCCGTAGCCCTGCTCGATGCGCGCCCGGACGTCGTCGGCTGATTCGACGCTCTCGTCGCCGGCGAACCGCGCCGGCAGGCCGTGCACGTCGAGCTCGTCCGGCCGGGCGAACGGTTCCTCGACGAGGATCACCCGGTCGAGATAGCCCGCGTCCCGGCAGTGGTCGAGCAGGCGGGCCATCGTCTCCTTCCGGCTGTAGCGGCCGTTCGCGTCGAGATAGTAGAGCACGCGGCCCGAGTCCGTCCGGTCCGTCTCGATCCCGCCGGCGAGGGCGTGGATCCGGTCCAGCCAGGCGATATCTTTCGCCAGCATCTCGTCCTCGGCGCCCGGCTGCCCGATCTTGATCTTGAGGACGTGGCCGCCCGCGTCGAGCAGCGCCCGGAGCTGCTCCATCGGCAGGGTGTATCCGACGGCGGGGGCGAGCGCGACGGACCGCTGCCGCTCCGAGAGGTACGGCCGGAACCGGTCCGGGACCAGGTCGTCGAACCGGTCGATCCCGCGCTCCCGCGCGTGCAACAGCCACGCCGCGTAGTCGAGCGCGGACAGGGCGACCAGGGTGAACGTCCGCCGCAGGTCCGCCAGGCCGGTGATCCGGCAGGCGTACGCGTGCACGTCGTCGACGATCGCGTCGTGCAGGGCCATCGGATCGGGGAACGCCCTGCCGGCGACCTGCCGCAGCGCCTCTTCGAGCGCCGCGAGCTGGAGCGCGTTCCCGCCCGTCTCGGTGTGCGCCCCGAAGACGCGGGCGTCGGACCAGAGGACGGCGAGCCCGCCCACGCCGATCGCCTCCCGGCCGGCGCCGTCGACCAGGCGGACCACCGGGCACCACTTCTCGTGGAACGCCGAGCCCTTGAACCGGAACGGCCGCGCGAACGGCTCCCGCATCAGTTCGAGGTCCGCCTGGGCGATGTTCAACGTGCTCCGCCCCTTCCCTTGATCGAGCCCCACCGCGGGGACCCTTGGTTCCGTCCGAAAACTCGGCAGACAGGAATGTCTGCCCCACCAGGGTGGACGCTGGTGGCGGTGGGGCGGGTTTCTTGCCTGCCAACACAGACAGGAATGTCTGCCCCACCAAAGCGGACGCTGGTGGCGGTGGGGCAGGCTTTCTTGCCTGCCAACAGAACACACACCTCAGCAACTGGATTTTCCGACAGAACCTGCTCGGGCCAGCGTGTCGCCGACGGCCCGGCCCAGCCGTCGGATGCCCTCGCGGACGGTGTCGGGCGACTCGACGCCGAAGCTGAGCCGGAGGCTGTTGCGCGGCTTCTCGCGGCCGGGCTCGGGGTAGAAGCAGAACGCGCCCGGCACGTACAGGACGCCGAGGTCGGTCGACCGCTTGAACAGTTCGCCCTCCGGGCCGGTGTCGACCGAGGGCGGGACGGTCATCCAGATGTACAGCCCGCCCCGGGGCTCGATCCACTCGACTCCGTCGGGCATGTACTCGCCGAGCGCGTCGAGAGCGAGCCGGAGCTTCGCCTCGTAGCCGCGCCGCACCGTCTCGACGTGCCGGGCGTACCGGCCGCTGCGGATCGCCTCGTCGAGCAGACACTGGTTGAAGTTGGGCGAGCCGAAATTCAGGTTCCCCTTCTCGTTGAGAACCGGATCGAGCAGCGCGTCGGGCAGCACGCCGTAACCGGTCTTGAGCCCCGCCGAGAACGACTTGCAGAACGTCCCCGTGTACGCCACCAGGTCGTTGTCGCGGTCGAGGTCCTTGATCGGCGGGAGCCGGGGGCCGCCGTACCGCAGCTCGCGGTACGCCCCGTCCTCCAGGACGAACACGGGCGACTCGTCCCGGATTCCGCCGACGAGGTCGACGAGCGCCCGCCGCCGCTCACCCGACAGGCTCACGCCGCTCGGGTTCTGGAAATACGAGATGACGTAGATGAGCTTCAGGCGGCCGAGCCTGCCCTCGCCGCGCAGGCGGTCGATCAGCGCGCCGAGCCCGTCGATGCGCATCCCGTCCCCGTCCACGGGCACCCCGCGCACGTCCGCGCCGACCCCTTCGAGGATGCCCATGTAGACGAAATACGACGGGTCGCCGATGATGACCACGTCGCCGGGGTCGACCAGCACCTCGGTCGCCAGGTAGAGCAGCGATTGCGAGCCCGTGGTGACGACGACGTGGTCGGGGGTCAGCCGGTGCTCGCCGGGCGACAGCCCCTCCTCCTCGGCGAGCCGCCCAAGGATGCTCTCGCGGAGCCCGGGCAGGCCGATCGTCGAGCCGTACTGGAGCGCCGCCTTGCCGCGCGGGGCGTCCTCGAGGATGGCCCGGCAGCAGGCGAGGGCGTCCTGCGTGGGCAGCGTGTCCTGGTCGACGAACCCGACCGCCAGCGAGATGAGGTCGGGGTTATCGAGCCGCGCCTTCATCAGCCAGGAGATGGGCGGCGGCCCGGTGCGGCGAGCTTTCCCGGAGAGCGGGTCGTGCTGCATGATGAATGGCTCCGCCTGACGCGGCCGTCGGTCGACCGCTGCATTCTATGCCCATTCGGCGGGCGGGTCAACGGCGCCGGTCGGCCACCACGCTCGGGTCCGGCGCCGAATCCGTACCGGCTTTTCGCTTTCGGCGCCGGGAAACCCATGCTATACTCTGTCCGGGGAGGTCGGACAATTCGGAGGGGTCTTCATGGCTCACATCCTCGTGGTCGACGACGAACCGCGCATCAGCGAGATGATCGCCTATGCTCTCGATTCGGCCGGGCACGCGGTCGATACCGCCGACAGCGGCCAGGCGGCCCTGGAGCGCATGTCCGACCGCGACTACGCCGTGGTGATCACCGACGTGGTGATGGACGACGTGGGCGGATTCGGTGTGCTGGACGCCGCCCGGCGCCGGCCGAACCCGCCGGACGTCATCATCATCACCGGGTTCGGAACGATCGACTCGGCCGTCGACGCGATGAAATGCGGCGCCACCGACTACATCACCAAGCCGCTCGACGTCCCCGCCCTCGTCGACCGGGTGGCCGAGATCGTGGAGACGCGGAGCGAGAACGGCGTCGCCGGACCCGAGGGCGACTTCGCCGAGATGGTCGGGCGCAGCGGCCCCATGCGACAGCTCTACCAGCTCATCCAGCAGGTCGGGCCGACCGATTCGACCGTGATGATCTACGGCCAGAGCGGGACGGGCAAGGAGCTGGCCGCCCGCGCCATCCACGCGTGCAGCCGCCGACGCACCGGCCCCTTCATCCCCGTCGACTGCGGCGCCCTGGCCGAGACCCTCCTCCAGAGCGAGCTGTTCGGTCACGTCAAGGGCGCGTTCACCGGCGCCGCAGGCGACAGGGCGGGGCGCTTCGAGCACGCCGAGGGAGGCACGCTCTTCCTCGACGAGATCGGCGACATGCCCGCAGCCATGCAGGCCAAGCTGCTGCGCGCACTGGAAAACGGCGAGGTCGTCCGCGTCGGGTCGAACGAGCCGCGCCGCGTCGACGTCCGCGTGATAAGCGCGACCAACAGCGACCTGGCCGATCGGGTCGGCAGGAAGGAGTTCCGCGAGG
>JAWODX010000507.1:0-7193 GCA_046483085.1 Planctomycetota bacterium | reverse complement strand
GATACCCACTGCCCCACGGTGAGGACCCAGTGTCCGACCTATAAGACCTGGTGTCCGCCGGTGGAGACCCGGTGTCCGCCGAAAAGAACCGAGTGCCCCGAGATCGCCACGAAGTGCCCCGAGGACAGCACCACCTGTCCGAAGATCCGCACCCAGTGTCCGACCGGCAAGACGTACTGCCCGCCGGTCCTCACCGAGTGCCCGGCTACACTGACCCGGTGCGTGCAGAAGGAGACGAAGTGTCCGTTCACGTTCACCAAGTGCAACGTGTTCCGGACCTTCTGCCCGCCCCAGGAGACGGAGTGCCCGGCCAGCGAGACCAAGTGCCCCTCCGAGGACACCAAGTGCCCCTCCGAGGACACCAAGTGCCCCGAGGTGGCGACGAAGTGCCCCGAGGTGGCGACCGAATGTCCCGAGGAGGACACGAAGTGCCCCGAGGTGGCGACCGAGTGTCCCGAGGTGGCGACCAAGTGCCCCGAGGAGGACACGAAGTGCCCCGAAGTGGTAACCGAGTGCCCCGAGGAGGACACCAAGTGCCCGGTCGTGGAGACCGAGTGTCCGGTGGAGGTCAGCAAGTGTCCCGTGCAAGCGACCACGTGTCCGCACGCCGAGACCGAGTGTCCGGAAATGAATACGCAATGTCCGGACAGCGCCACCACCTGCCCGGACGCGCCCACGCAGTGTCCGACGGGAGCCACCCAGTGCCCGGGCGCCGCGACCCAGTGCCCCGAGACGACCCGGTGCCCCGAGGTGATGACGGAGTGCCCCGAGGTGCTCACGGAGTGTCCGCCGCTCCCGACCGAGTGCAACGGGGCCGGCGTCGCTGGCGCCGCCATCACGCTGACCCAGTGCCCCGAGCCGACCCAGTGCGCGCCGGTCGACACGCTTTGTCCCGAGGAACCGACTGTGTGCCCCGCCTGTCCGGCGAAGGCAACGACGGCCCTGCCCGCTGCAGGTCATTGCCCGGTGATGGAGACTCGCTGCCCGGGGTAGCGGGTGGCCCAGTCAGGCGATAAGACGGTTCCCCGGCCGGCGCCCGACCCCGGGCGCCGGCCGGCATCGGTTCGCCGAACACCCGCCACACGCAACACTCGCGCTCCAGGCGCTCCCGCGCATGAATCATCGCCGCTATGCCGGCTGGCAGACGGGGCAGAAGATGGCGCTGCGGCCGGACACGGTGAGCTTCCGGAGCGGGCCGCCGCAGGCCGGGCAGGCCTCGCCCTCGCCCCGGCGCCGGAGCAGGTAGCCGCGCGGGAACCGGTCCACGTCGGCCAGCCGATCGGACGCCACCCGAAGCACCCGCCGCAGGACCCGGAAGAGCTCGGCCAGGTCGGCCGCGCTCAGCTCGTCGACGTGCGTCTTCGGGTGCAGCCCCGCCTGGAACAGGACCTCGTCGGAATAGACGTTCCCGATCCCCGCGATGATCTGCTGGTTCATCAGCGCCGGCTTGATCATCCCCCGTCGGCCTGAGAGGCGCTCGGTGAATCCCGAGCGGCCGAGGTCCGGGTCCACCGCGTCGGGGCCGAGCCCCTCGCGGTCGGCGAACTCGGCGGGGTCGTCCGCGAAATCGATGCGCCCGAGCCGCCGCTGGTTCACGTAGGCCAGGCGCCGCCCGTTCTCGAACTCGAGCACCATCCGGGCGTGGTCCGGCTCGTCGGCCGCGTCGTGGTAGTAGGCCAGCTCCCCGGTCATGCCGAAATGGAGGACGAGCCATCCGGCGTCGCCGGCGCGGGCGAACAGGAACTTCCCGTGCCGGTCGGTCTCCTCCAGCGCCCGGCCCTTGAGCCGGCGGGCGATCGCCTGTGGCGACGTGCCGCGGGTGAGCCGCCGGTCGCGGATCGACGTGCGCCCGATTCGCTGATGCAGCGCCGTCGCGTTCAGGTAGTTCCTGAAGCCGGCGACGTCGGGCAGTTCGGGCACGGCGACCTCCGTTCGGCGGCCGGGACGCTCTGCTTGTCGACGAGCGGTCACCCGTGAAGCACGAACGTGACCTTCATGTCGACCTGGTATTCCGCGATCTTGTTGTCCGCCACGACCAGCTTCTGCTCCTTGATCCAGACGCCGCGGACGTCGTCGCACGTCTTGCACGCCCGCTGAACGCCCTGCTCGACGGCGTCCTCGAAACTCTTTCCCGACCGGGCAGAAATCTCGATCACTTTCGCTACCGACATCGGTTCTCGCTCCTTCCCTGTATGGGCTGGCTCACTTCCATCTCGCCGGAGCCGGCGCCTTCACTCCGCCACCGCGATCTCCTTGCTCGACGTCCACGTCCCGTGCTGATTGCAGAACTCGTACGCCTTCAGCGGGCCGCAGGCCGCCTCGAGCTGGACGCACGCCCTCAGCACGGGGCACGTGGTGACCGGCGTCAGGTCCAGCCGCGCGAGGAACACCTCGCCGCAGTACAGGTCCACGAAGTTGATGAAGTGGTCGCGCTCGTTGGGGTGCTCGAGCAGCTTGCCGACCTCGACGGTCACCTCGAAACACTCGCCGGCCTTCACCTCGTCCGGCGCCGTGATCACCGGTATGTGTTTCTTCTCCAGGTCCGTCAGGTTCTCCGGGTCCTCCGGCGTGTTCACGCAGCAGAACAGATCGCGTCCTTCCTCGCCCATACGTCGTCCTCCTTCCTGTGACGCTTCCCGGGGGCCGGGGTCACCGGCCCCCGGAACGGACTACTCCCGGATCGAAATCGCCTGCTTCGGGCAGCCCAGCGCCGCCTTGCGGCAGGCCTCCTCCGCCTCCTTCGGCACGTCGTCCACCTTGACCTCAGCCACATCGCCGTTCAGGACAAACACCTCGGGACAGACTTCCTGGCAGACGCCGCTGGCGTCGCACAGGCCCGCATCCACCCTCGCTCTCATCCGCTCCTCCTTCCCTGCCGCCGTGGAGGCGGGCAACCGCCAGCCCCTTTCCTGCCAGAGACTGTCACGTTGAGCGCGCAGGATACCGAGGGACCCGGAAGCCGGCAATCAACGTCGGCACTACTCTCTTGCCGAGTCTCACGGTGTTTTGATGTCCCCGTTTGCCCTACGGCGCGGCCCGGCGGGACCGCGGCGCCCCGGCGGTCACGGGCCGGCCGGCAGCGTGGCCGGCTCCCCGCCGTCGAGCTTCGCGTCGACCGCCCGCCCGCCCGGCAGCTCGACGTGGATCGATCCGCCCTTATGGGTCGGGTCCTGCACCGTGACCGACCGCCCCTCGTCTTCCGGCGACGTGGCCACGAACAGCGGCCGGCCCACGCTGAGGCCTCCCGCCTTCCCCGCCTCGAAGAAGTAGCACACCGTCAGGCCCGGCTTCTCGACGCGCAACACGTGGGCGGCATCCGAGTGCTCGACGACGCCCAGCCCGGGTTCGCGGGCGAACGCCCGCGTCCGTTCGGCCGTCGCCGCCGGCAGGATCATCACCGCGTAGCTCTCGTCCTCCGGCCGGCCGCCGTGGTCCACGGTCAACGAGTAGAACCGCCGCATGTACTTCGGCGCCGTGTGGTAGCGGCGGTTCACGTGCCTGTAGCTCCGGGTGCTCGTCCAGACGCGCAGCTCGACGGTCGTCGGGTCCGGGAACCAATAGCCGTAGTTCCGGACGTGCAGCCACCGCTTGACCGTCAGCTCCTGTCGCCCCTTCGTCAGCGGGACCTCGCGCCCGTCGGCGATCGCCGTCCGGTCCCCCTCCCGCAGCGGGCACTGGTGCAGTGTCGTGTGGACCGACCGGCCCTTCGGCAGGCCCTGGGGGCCGAGCCGGATCCGGCTGCCGAGCAGCAGGACGCCGCGGTCGAGCACGGTGTACGACTTGCGGGCCCGGAGCGCGTTGTCGCCGTGGCGGACGACGAAGTCCATCCCGGCGGCGCCCCAGCGGCCGCGGTGGGCCAGGCCGCCGACCACCGTCGAGTGCCCCGGCCGCTCGGCCGGGACCTTGTGCCCCCAGGCGGCCGTGACCCCGGTCAAAGCGTACCAGTTCATCGTGGGGATCACCGCGTTGTCCCACTCGCCCCCGTCGGTCATCAGGACCAGCGTGCCGTCGCCGGTCCGCCGCCCCCGGACGTTTTCGCCTCGGATGGAGAACGACGCCTTGGTGCGGGTCGAGCTCATGCGGACCGCGGCGTAGAAGTCCCCCTTCCGGCAGGCGAGGTAGTCGGAGAGTGGGAAGAACCGCGCCCCGGTCGGCATCGGTCGCGCGTCGCGGATCATCGGCTCGTACTGTGGCGCCAGCGCGGCCAGCGCCGTCGTGCGGCCGGCGGCGTCCGGGTTCGCCTCGGTCCATTCGCGGATGAACGACCGGGCCAGGTCGCGGCAAGAGCACTCCGCGCCCAGGCCGAGGAAGACCGCGGCCTCCAGCTCGACCGGGCTCTTCACCGTCCCGTCGCGCGCGATGCTGCGGCCCACCGTGAACGGGCTCACCCGGCCGCGGTAGCTGTTCCACACCACGAAGTTCCGGAACCACGCCTCGTGCGTCCGCAGCGCCTTCTCCGGCAGCGCAAACGACGTGCCCGCCGTCAGGTGCGTGAACTCCGAGACATAGCCGAGCTGTACCCGCCCGTAGCCCATGTTCAGCCCGTGGCCGTGGAAGTGGTACGACCAGTCCGGCTGGATGCCCAGCTCGCCGGCCGTGCTCGACATGGCCGCATAGCTCGCCGCCGCGCTCTTCGCATACGCGACCCGCCCCGTCACCATCGCCGTGCGGAGCTGGTTGCGAGCCACGTACAGCACGTTCGCCCCGCCACCGTGGTAGCCGCGCCCGTATCGCTTCTTCACCAGGGCCCGGAGCGCCCGGTGCATCTTCTCGGTCAGCGCGTCGGGTAACTTCCCCTCGGTGAGCAGCAGCGCATCGCCCAGCCGGCCAGGGATGCCCACGTCCCACGCCCACCAGTTCCCGCGCCGGGCCCCGCCGCCGCGCACGTAGGGCTCGGCGTACTCGAACGCCGCCACGATGTGACGCAGCAGGCCGGCGTCGTTCCGGAGCGCGGCCCTCGGCATCGCGTAGGCCCGAGCCAGATAGAGCAGCCGCGAGCAGTGGCGCCCGCCGAACGAGTCGCCGTCCGGCCGTCCTTCCCGATCGAACTCCACGTCGCCCCACGAGCCGCAATGCTCCGCCTCCGGGTCCATAATCTGGCGTTCCATCATCGACTCGGCCCGCCGGTCGATCCGCCGGACCAGGCGCCGCACGCCCGGGCGGCCGGGGTCGAGGCCCTCGGGGACCAGGAGCTGGAGGTAACGGGACTTGACGATCTCAAGCGAGCGGTCGGCATTCATCGGGCCATCCTGGGCCGGGGCAGAGGCTGCGACAAGAAGGACAGTCAGCAGGACAAGCGGGGCGAAGCATCCGTCCGGGAACTTCACGCGGTCTCCTTGCGGGCGGCCGGGGGGACTACGAGCGAACGCGGCGCGGGATCACCATTTGCGCGAACCAGCATCTTGTCCCCGCCCATTCCACCATGTCTGGCCGTCGAGCGCAAGTCGGCGCGCCGTCCCCCGTCGCGCCGAACGGGACGCACGATGGAGAGGGTTGACGCGGCGCCCGCCGGTGTGGTATGCATTGTGGGAGCGTTCGGGAAACGCAGCGGGGGCGAGCCGGCCCCGACCCGTCGGAAGGAGGAAGGATGAAGCGCGAACACGTGTTGCGCGCGGCGTTCGGCTTCCTGGTGCTTGTGATCGGGGCGAGTTGGGGCGGACGGGCGAGGGGAGCGGACGTCTTTCCGCCGTCGGCGAAGCTCGTCGAGGATCATCCGCGCGTGATGCTCCGGCCGAAGGCCACACCCCACGCCACGTCGCTCAAGCAGCTCGAAGGGCTGGAGCGCGACGCCGAGTTCAAGAAGGTGCTCGGCCGGCTGCGCGGCGATCGGAGCGCGGCGGCCCAGGCGATGGTCTGGCTGTTGACCGGGGACGACGGCGCGGCACAGAAGGCGATCCAGCGGATGCGGACGTACAAGGCGCCGGGCAAGCCGGACGCGTTCGACGTCTGGTTCCGGCTGCGTGAGTTCGGGCTCGCCTACGACTGGCTCCACGGCCACTCGGCGTTCACGGAGGAGGCGAAGGCGGCGGTCCGCCGGAACGCCGCGCCCCTGGTCAAGGCGGGCATCCGGATCGGCGACGATCACGTCTTCCACAACTACGTCTGGATGACGAACTCGGGCATGGCGCTCTGGGCGCTGGCCGCGGCCGGCGACGACCCCGCCGCCGACCGCCTGCTCCGGACCGTGCAGGCGCGGTTCAACGACCGCCTCTGCCCGGCGATGGAGTACCAGAACGGATTGCCCGGCGACGCGCTCGGCTACTGGTACCACTACTGCCTCAGCCCGTTCGCCTGGGCGATGCTGGGCATCGGGAGCGCGTTCGAGACGGACGTCGCCGCCGTCATCGAGGAGCACCAGAACGACTGGCTCGAACGGCAGCTCGAAGGCCTGGTGCTCAGCACGCTGCCCGACATGCGGTTCATCCCGTGGGGCGACATGCAGCGCGCGTCGGACGGCGGCGTCACGCACCAGATCGCCGGGCCCGTCGACGCGATCACCCGGGCGACGGAGTCGCCCGCCGGCGCCTGGTTCGGCCGGTGGCTCGCCGAGAAGCGCGGGGTGAACCGGTTCTTCCGCGACCACGGCCTCTTCTACTTCCTCGTCACCCGGCACCTCGACGTCAAGCCGGCGGAGCCGCCCCTGGCCATGCGCGCCGGCGGCGCCCACAGCGGCCACGCGCTCATGCGCAGCTCGTGGAAGGACGACGCCACCATCGTCGGCCTGCGCTGCACCGACCACTACAGCGGCCACGACCACTACGACCAGGGCACGTTCTTCATCTACCGCAACGGGCCGCTCGCCCTCGACGCCGGCACGTACGACAAGTACAACGGCCCCCAGCTCCGGACCGACGCACACAACACGCTGCTGCTCGGAGGGAAGGGCCAGCGCAAGGTCCGCGCCACCTGGTTCAAGGACCTCGCCGCCTACCGGAAGAACCTCGACGGCGGCCGCAGGCTGGAGCAGGGCGGCATGCCCTTCTTCAAGCACGCCGGGCCCTGGACCGCCGCGGCCTGCGAGTTCGCCCACGCCTATCCGCCGGGCACCGTGAGGCGCTGCGCCCGCCAGTTGCTCTTCGTGCGGCCGGGGACCGTGGTCGTCGTCGACAACCTCGTCGCGGCCGAGGGGAAGAAGGTCCCGGAGGCGGCCTGGCTGCTCCAGGTGCCGGCGCGGGCGCCCGAAGTCCGCGAGG
>JAWODX010000484.1:0-2890 GCA_046483085.1 Planctomycetota bacterium | reverse complement strand
CATCCAACTGGACCAGGTGGTCAGCGACGTGACCGGCAAGACCGGCATGGCCATTGTGCGGGCGATCGTTGCCGGCGAGCGGGATCCCCAGGTGCTCGCCCGGCTGCGCGACGGGCGTTTGCGGGATCCCGATCTGCGAGGTCTGGACCGACTGGGTGTAGTAGTCGAGGTCGCGCTTCTCGACGTGCGCGATCTTCTCCTCGATGTCGAGGTCGTTGACGAAGTAGGTCTCGGCGGCGTGGATGTAGACGGCGTGGTCGTGGAGTTGGGAGAGGGCGCTGACCTCGTCGATGGTCCCGATCACCCGCTCGCCGGCGCGGTCGTCCTGGATGGTGTAGACGGGGCCGGCGATGTTGCGGAGATTGACGTTCGCCGCCGGGTACTCCGAGCTCGCCCAGTACCAGTGCTCGTCGATGTGCCGGGCCACCTCGTCGTCCTCGAGCAGCTCGAGCACGGACACCGCGTACGGGCCGAACTGCTCGACCTCGCCGTCGGGCAGCGGGAGCTCGTAGAGCGCGCACTGGATGTGGCCGACGACGATGTACGGGTTGTCCGGATCGACCACCGCCTCTTCCGGGTTCCGCTGGAAGATGTAGCCGGAGTGCATGACGAGGTACTGGTCGATGGGCGAGTTCTGGGCGACGAGGACGACGACGGCCTCGTCGAGGCCGCGCCCGGCCCGGCCCGCCTGCTGCCACAGGCTGGCGATCGTGCCGGGATAGCCGGTGACAATGCACGCGTCGAGGCTGCCGATGTCGATCCCCAGCTCGAGCGCGTTCGTGCTGGCGACGCCGAGGATCTCGCGGTTCACCAGCTTCCGCTCGATCTCGCGCCGCTCCTCGGGCAGGTACCCGCCGCGATAGGCGTGGATCGAGTCGGCCAGCCGCCGGGAGACCGCGCGCAGCCGGTCGCGCGTGTTCTTGAAGATGAGTTCGGCGGCGAGCCGGGTGCGGACGAAGGCGATGGTCTGCACGCCCTCGCGCACGAGGGCGGTGAGCAGGTGGATCGCCTCCCAGATGGGGCTGCGGCGGTCGCCGCCGGCCCGCCACTCGTCGGCCGGGCCGCGGGCCGCGGTCTCCAGCGGCGGCGGGTTCCAGAGCACGAACTGCTTCCGCCCGCGCGGCGAGCCGTCGTTCGTCACCAGCTCCATCGGCTCGCCGACGATCCGCTCGGCGTGCTCCTGCGGGTTCCCGATCGTCGCCGAGCAGCAGACGTACTGCGGCTCCGAGCCGTGGTGGCGGCAGATGCGCCGGAGCCGCCGGAGCACGTTCGCCAGGTGCGAGCCGAACACCCCCCGGTACGCGTGCACCTCGTCGATCACCACGTACCGCAGGTGGGTGAAGAACCGGTTCCACCGCCCGTGGTGCGGGAGGATGCCCTGGTGGAGCATGTCCGGGTTGGTGAGGATCACGTTGGCGCCGTTGCGGAGCTTCCGGCGGAGGGTCTGCGGGGTGTCGCCGTCGTACGTTCCCGAGAGGAACTCGCCCGGGCCGTCGGGCGCGTGAAACGCCCCGAGCATCCGGAGCTGGTCCTGGGCGAGGGCCTTCGTCGGGTAGACGAAGAGCATGGTCGAGCGGCTGTCCTCGATCAGTTGTTCGACGACGGGAACGGTGTAGCAGAGGGTCTTCCCGCTGGCGGTGCCGGTGACGACGACGACGTTGCGGCCGGCGCGGACGTGTCCGATCGCCTCGGCCTGGTGACAGTAGAGCCGGTCGATCCCCTGGGCGGCGAGCGCCTGCTCGATTGCGGGATGGAGCCCGCCGGGCACCGCGGCATAGCGGGCGGGGCGCTCGGGGAGCGACTCGACGTGCGCGATCTGGTCGCGGAAGAAGTCCGAGCCCCGAACCCGTTTCAGGAATGTCTCAGCGTCCATCTCTTCGCTCTCAGGAGATATGCGGATATCACTGTACGCCGCCGGTCAGCATACCGCGTTCGCCGCCGCGGCGCAATGGCGGTCCAGGGGCAGCCGGCCGCGCGGCGCGGTCCGTTTTTCGCAACATGCGGCGCCGATTTGTCGCAAAAACACAACGTCTGGGCGGCGTGAGAAATTGCTCCACCCCGGGAGCAGCGTCGAGTCTCATCCGTATCCACTTGGATGACCGTCACATGCAGCAGCGATGAGCGAGCGAACCTCGAAAAGTGCACATGTTGGCACGTGCTTTGCAGTAGCGTAGGGATGCGACAGAAACTGCGGACCCTGCTGCCTCGCGCCTGCTGGCGTCGGCGGTGGTGCGCAGCGGATCGAAACGGTCGGCCCTGCGCGCCCTGCGCGCGCAGTCCCGTCCGTACGGCAGGACGAGCGCTCCCGGCCCGAGGCGGGGAGCGAGATGCCCGGACTCCGCGCTCCCGAGGGCCTGGGCCATGGCGACGCACAAGGGGGCTGAGATCAGACGAGGTTGCAGATGAACCTCTATCGAGCTCTCTTATGGACAACGGCGGCCGGACTGACGGCGCTGGCTGCGCCGGCCGCCGATACGTTCGTCCTGCATCTGAGCTCCATGAACGCGCCGGCCGGCACGGGGCGGCCCAGGTCGGACCGGGCGTCGGAATCCCCGGCCGGCGGGATCGGGCGGGTCGCCCTGGCCCGTCTCCGGTGAAGAACGGGTGTCTCACTTGTCTGTGGAGATCGAAATGCGGAAACCTGAGACTGTTGGCACAGACAGAACGAGATGGCAGACGAAGAGACTGATCGTGACAGCTTGTGTCCTGGCGATTCTGAGCTCAATGCCGGCCGGCGCCGGGGTGGTGACCGTGCCGACCGATTACGGCGACGGGGCGGACGCTTTTGCCCGCGCCGGGAGCTATGCAAATGAGAATTACGGCACCGGGAACGGGCTGACGGTCAAGGGGTCCCCCAACCCGGACTACGCGCTTATTTCGGGTTTCCAGT
>JAWODX010000439.1:0-6960 GCA_046483085.1 Planctomycetota bacterium | reverse complement strand
GCATCGGCGAGGGCGCGGCAGTGGGCGCGGATGCGTTCGGCCGGCGTCTTCCGAAGGTTCGACTCGAGCAGCGACATGTCGACCCCGTACTCCTCCGCCGCCCGCCAGGCCGGGCCGGGCTCGGAGTGTTTCTTGTGCTTTGCCATAGATCGATCCCAGACCTGGAGTGCGGGTTCACGATTTGGCGGCGGAGTACTCCAGCGCCTGGCGCATGTCCTCATCCTCGAGCTCGGGATACTCTCGCTTCAATTCCTCGCGGTCAGGATACGCGGGCACCGCTTCGACAACGCGGCGGACCGTCAGGCGAAGGTCACGGATGCTCGGCTGCCCGTTGAGCCGTTCGGGATGGCACGTGATTCGATCGAAGCGCATCGTCAATCTGCTCCTTTCCCCCCTTCCGTGGAGATGATTATACGCTCCCCGGGGCCTCACGCAAACACAAACTCGCCGTCGCGGGCGTCGACGGTGACGGTGGCGCCCTCGGGGTATTCGCCCTCGAGGATGCGCATCGAGAGGGGGTTCTGGATCTTCTGCTGGATGACGCGCTTGAGCGGCCGGGCGCCGTAGACGGGCTCGTAGCCCTCGTCGGCGAGGAGTTCGCGGGCGGCGTCGGTCACCTCGAGCCGGAGCCGCTGATCGCGGACCATCGCCTCGAGGTCGCGGAGCCGGAGGTCGACGATCTGCCGGATGTCCTCCCGGCTGAGGCTGTGGAAGATGATGGTCTCGTCGACGCGGTTGAGGAACTCGGGGCGGAACTCGTGGCGGAGCGCGGCCTCGACCTTGCGGCGGAGGGTTTCGTCGTCCAGCTCTCCGGGGGCACGTGCCGCTTCGTCCCCGCCTTCGGCGGACCCGGCTTCGGGTCCCTGTCCCCGCTCGGCGAGCGACTCGGCGATGAACTGGCTGCCGATGTTGCTGGTCATGATGGCGACGGTGTTTCGGAAGTCGACGGTGCGGCCGTGCCCGTCGGTGAGCCGGCCGTCGTCGAGCACCTGGAGCAGGATGTTGAAGACGTCGCGGTGGGCCTTCTCGATCTCGTCGAGCAGGATGACGGAGTAGGGCCGGCGCCGGACGGCCTCGGTGAGTCGGCCGCCCTCTTCGTAGCCGATGTACCCGGGCGGGGCGCCGATCAGGCGGGCGACAGCGTGCCGCTCCATGAACTCGGACATGTCGAGCCGGACCATGGCGCGTTCGTCGTCGAAGAGGAACTCGGCGAGCGCCTTGCAGAGCTCGGTCTTGCCGACGCCGGTCGGACCGAGGAAGAGGAACGAGCCGATGGGCCGGGCGGCGTCCTGGAGCCCGGCTCGGGCGCGGCGGACGGCGTTGCTGACGGCGGCGACGGCCTCGTCCTGGCCGACGATCCGCTGCTGGATTCGGTCCTCCATCTTGATGAGCTTCTCCTTCTCGCCTTCGAGCAGGCGGGAGACGGGGACGCCGGTCCAGCGGGCGACGACCTCGGCGACGTCCTCGGCGCCCACCTCTTCCTTCAGGAGCCCGCCCTTCTCCTGGAGCTCCGCGAGCTGGTCCTGGGCGTCGGCGAGCTCTTTCTCGAGCTCGGGGATGCGGCCGTATCGGATCTGGGCGACCTGCTCGAGCTCGCCGCGCCGCTGGAGCGATTCCTCCTCGACGTGGGCCTCGTCGATGGCGGCCTTCGTCTCGCGCACCCGCTGGATGGCGTCCTTCTCGTTCTCCCAGCGGTTGCGGAGCGTGCTCTCCTGCTCGCGGAGCTCGGCGAGCTCCTTCTCGATGTTGGCGAGCCGCTCCTTCGACGCCTTGTCGGTCTCCTTCTTGAGCGCCTCGCGCTCGACTTCGAGCTGCATGACCTGGCGGGACACCTGGTCGAGCTCGACGGGCATGGAGTCGATCTCCATGCGGAGCCGGGAGGCGGCCTCGTCGATCAGGTCGATGGCCTTGTCGGGGAGGAACCGGCCGGTGATGTACCGGTCGGAGAGCGCCGCGGCGGCGACGAGCGCGCCGTCCTGGATCCGGACGCCGTGGTGGACGTCGTAGCGTTCCTTCAGGCCGCGCAGGATGGCGACGGTGTCCTCGACGCTCGGTTCGCCGATGTAGATCGGCTGGAAGCGGCGTTCGAGCGCGGCGTCCTTTTCGATGTGCTCGCGGTATTCGTCGAGGGTGGTGGCGCCGATGCAGTGGAGCTCGCCGCGTGCGAGGGCGGGCTTGAGCATGTTGGACGCATCGACGGCGCCCTCGGCGCCGCCGGCGCCGACGACGGTGTGGAGCTCGTCGATGAAGAGGATGATGCGGCCCTCGGCCTCGGCGATGTTCCGCAGCACGGCCTTGAGCCGGTCCTCGAACTCGCCGCGGTATTTGCTGCCGGCGACGAGCGCGCCGATGTCGAGTGCGACGATCTGCTTGTCCTTCAGGCCCTCGGGCACGTCGCCGTTGACGATCCGCCCGGCGAGCCCCTCGGCGATGGCGGTCTTGCCCACGCCCGGGTCGCCGATGAGGACGGGGTTGTTCTTGGTGCGGCGCGAGAGGACCTGGATGACGCGCCGGATCTCGTCGTCGCGCCCGATGACCGGGTCGAGTTTGCCCTGTCGGGCGGCGTCGGTCAGGTCGCGGCTGAAGCGTTCGAGCGCCTGGTACTTGCTCTCGGGGTCGGGGTCGGTGACGCGCTGGCTGCCGCGGACGGCCTTGAGCGCTTCGAGGATGCGGTCGCGGGTGACGCCGGCGTCGGCGAGCACGCGGCCGGCGGCCGAGTCGGTGTCCTGGGCGATGGCCAAGAGCAGGTGTTCGGTGCTGACGTACTCGTCCTTGAGCTGGCCCGCCTCGTCCCAGGCCTTGTCGAACGCGCGCTTGAGCGCGGGCGCCATGTAGAGCTGTTCGGCGCCGCCGCCGGAGACCTTGGGCAGCTTGTCGAGCTCGGTGAGCGCGGCGGCCTTGATGGCGGCGACGTCGGCGCCCAGCTTCTGGAGCGCCGGCACGACGGCCCCGTCGTCCTGGGCGAGCAGCGCGACGAGCAGATGCAGCGAGTCGATCTCCTGGTGGTTCGATTTCTCGGCCAGGGACTGGGCGTCCCGGACTGCTTCCTGGGCTTTCAGTGTCAGCTTGTCGAATCGCATGTTTTACCTCTCTTGCAGACGATCTCCATAGTCGGTGGGGCAGGCATTCTTGCCTGCCAGATGGCGGACAGGAATGTCCGCCCCACCTTTTGAGATAGCCTCTTATAGGTCATAGAGGTCCTGTGGGGCCTATTGTGTCGTTCCTTCGGGAGCGGGCGGCGCTACCAGTTGCCCGGCGTGTCGAAGACGGTCCGCTCGAGGTGCTCGCGCGGGTGCTCGCGGTGCCATTCGATGGCGGCCTCGAGCGAGCGGCGGACGTCGTACCGGGGCGGCCCGAGCAGCCTGACCAGCCGGGTGGTGTCGCCGAGGAACGTGGGGACGGGCCCGCGGGTGTCGGTGAATTCGGGGGTGATGCCGAGGATGTCGGCGCTGATGCGGGCCATGTCTTCGACGGAGACCACCTCGTTGCCGGCGACGTTGAGGATGGTCGGCACGCTGGGCAGCTTGGCCAGCTCGACCGAGTAGCGGACGCAGTCGGGCATGAAGAGCGGCGTGAACAGGTTCGGGGTCTCGAAGCAGACCGAGACGGGCTCGCCGCGGAGCTGGGGGACGATGATCCAGGTGTGGGGGAACCCGTTGTGGCGGCTCCACGGCCAGTAGTAGCGGAGGATGACGACGTCCTGCCCCTCGGTCTCGGCGATGGCCTGGGCCGTGATCTCCATGCCGAACTTGTAGGAGTGGTACGGGGTGGCATCGGGGCGGCGGATCTCCTGCTCGGTGACGGGCGTGTTGGACGGGGCGCAGACGCCGCCGGTCGACGCGAGCAGGAACCGGCTCGCGTCCCGGTACTTCTTGAGCAGGTCGACCACGCCCTTGACCGAGACCAGGAACGCCTCGCGCTCTTCCCGGTGGTTCCGCACGGTCCAGGTGACCGCCTGGTGATAGACATAGTCGACGTGATCGGGCAACCGGTCGAGACGGTCCCTCCCGAGTCTCATCTTGTGAAAGATCACACCGGCCTCTTCGAGGTACTGCCGGGGGCTGTCGGACACGTCGACCCCGTGCACCTCGTTCCGTTTGGCCAGTTCCATCGCCAGCGCCGCGCCCACCCGACCGCCGCAGCCGGTGATGAGCACGCGTTGGTTCTCCATCGATGCTCCTTCGCGGTCGGATATGGCTGGTGCGGCAGACGAAGCGGTACGCGGGCGATGAGTTGTGCGGAGCACCGTCGCCGCGGGCTATTCGTCCTTCACCTCGTAGTCCGCGTCGATGACCTCGCCTTCCGTCTCCTTGCCGGGCTCTTCCTCCTCCTCGGGCTCGGGTCCCTCGCCGCCGGCGCCGCCGGCCGCTTCCCCGCCCGCCGCGGCCCCTTCCTGTTCGGTCTGGGCCTGGTAGAGGGCTTCGGCAAGTTTATGCGAGGCCTGCGAGAGCCGCTCCATCGCGGACTCGATGGCCTCCTTGTCGTCTCCTTCGGCTGCTTTTCTCAGCGATTCGAGCTCGGTCTCGATGGCCTGCCTGTCGCTGTCGCTCAGCTTGTCGCCGTGCTCCTTCAGCATCTTTTCGGTATTGTAGACGAGCTGTTCACCCTTGTTCTTGGTCTCGACCAGCTCGCGCTTCTTCCGGTCCTCCTCGGCGTGCTCCTCGGCCTCGCGCGCCATCTTCTCGACTTCCTCCTCGGAGAGCCCGGAGGAGGAGGTGATCTTGATCGACTGCTCCTTGCCGGTCCCCTTGTCCCGGGCGGAGACGTTGAGGATGCCGTTCGCGTCGATGTCGAACGTGACCTCGATCTGCGGGACCCCGCGCGGGGCGGGCGGGATGCCGCTGAGCTGGAAGCGGCCGAGCGTCCGGTTGTCGATCGCCATCTCGCGCTCGCCCTGGAGGACGTGGATGTCGACGGCCGGCTGGTTGTCGGCCGCGGTGGTGAACGTCTCCTTCTTGCTGGTCGGGATGGTGGTGTTCTTCTCGATCAGCTTGGTCATCACCCCGCCGAGCGTCTCGATGCCCAGCGAGAGCGGGGTGACGTCGAGCAGGAGGACGTCGCGGACCTCGCCGGCGAGCACGCCGCCCTGGATCGCCGCGCCGATGGCGACCACCTCGTCCGGGTTCACGCCCTTGTGCGGGTCCCTGCCGAAGATGTCCGTCACCAGCTCCTGCACGGCGGGCATGCGGGTCGAGCCGCCGACCAGGATCACCTCGTCGATCTCGTCCGGCCCGAGCCCGGCGTCTTTCAGCGCCTGCTCGCACGGGCCGCGCATTTTCTCGACGATGGGCCCGGCGAGCTCTTCGAGCTTGGCCCGCGAGAGGGTCATCTGCAGGTGCTTCGGGCCGGCCTGGTCGGCCGTGATGAACGGCAGGTTCACGTCCGTCTGCACGGAGGTGGACAGCTCGCACTTCGCCTTCTCGCACGCCTCGCGCAGCCGCTGCAGCGCCATCGAGTCCTCCCGCAGATCGATCCCCTGCTCCTTCTTGAACTCGTCGGCGACATGGTTGATCAGGACCTCGTCGATGTCGTCGCCGCCCAGGTGGGTGTTCCCGTTGGTGGATCGGACCTCGAACACGCCCTCGCCGACTTCGAGGATGGAGATGTCGAACGTGCCGCCGCCGAAGTCGAACACGGCGACCTTCTCGTTGTCTTTCTTCCCCAGGCCGTAGGCCAGCGAGGCAGCGGTCGGCTCGTTGATGATCCGCTCGACCTCCAGCCCGGCGATCTGGCCGGCTTCCTTCGTCGCCTGCCGCTGGCTGTCGTTGAAGTAGGCGGGCACGGTGATGACCGCCTTGTTGACCTCTTCGCCCAGGTAGTCCTCGGCCGCCTCCCTCAGGTTGCGGAGGATCATCGCCGAGATCTCCGGCGGCGTGTAATCCTTGTCACGCACCTTCACCTTGACCAGCTCGTCGGGGCCGCCCACGATCTCGTACGGCACGATCTTCTCTTCCGAACTCACCTCGTTGTGCCGCCGGCCCATAAACCGCTTGATCGAATAGACCGTGTTCTTCGGGTTGGTCACCGCCTGGCGCTTCGCCTTGTTGCCCACCAGCCGCTCGTCCGATTCGGTAAACGCCACGACCGACGGGGTCAGGCGGGCGCCGTCGAGATTGCTGATGACCTTCGGCTGGCCGCTCTCCTCCATCACGGCCACCGCGGAGTTGGTCGTTCCCAGGTCAATGCCGATGATCTTCGCCATTGCGTTCTCCTCGAATGCTCTCAGGCTCCGTTTCTCTGCCCGGCTTGTTCACACGCCGGGCGTTGCGACGGAATGCAAAGCGCGTGCCAGCCCCGGGGCCGCGAACTGTTTTCGGCAGAAAACGATATTACCCTCTGGCACATAAAGGGTTGTGCGAAGAGGGGCGCACCCGCCGGACCGGGCCGCTGCAGCCCGCGCCCGCGGACCGCCAAAATGACACTGCCAAACCGGCATGCTGCCGCACCCGTGCCGGCCACAGGCCGCGACGCTTCGGTGTGTGGGCGCCTGACAGCCGGCGGGGATTCCGGACCGCACCCCCGGCATCTGTTTGGCGACGCCGGTCGACGGGCGCTGAAGCCTTGAAAGGGTGTCATGCGATAGCCCAGGGCAACGCCTTGGGAATGCTCGACACAATCGCGGCTCGAATACCCGGGACTGTCGACTTTCGCCCCTTCGGGGCCGGAGGCCGCTCCTCTTGAGCTCGCCAAACACATACCGGCCGAACCGGCATTTTCAACCATACTGAGCCCGGGGGAAAAGCGGAAGCTTCCCTTCCTGAGTGGCCCCGGCACCGGACCACGAGCCGATGGTTTCAGACAGGATTTATTGGTCCCTGTATGGATAATGGAATGCGGGGGACCCTTCTTGAAAGAAGGTTTCCCCCGCACCCCCTCCAAGAACTTCTGTGGAAATGCGGTCCACAGACCGCATTTCCCCGAAATTTTGAGGAAGAGCGCGCCCGGGGAGAAAGCCGCTTT
>JAWODX010000403.1:0-9166 GCA_046483085.1 Planctomycetota bacterium | reverse complement strand
CCGCCGACCCCCGCGGGCACCTCGAGCACCGCCCGGCACTCCGCGTCTGCGATCCCCCGCAGGGCGCTCTCCTTCTGGTCCGTGATCACGATCACGTTCCGCTTCAGACCCCCCTCCAGCAGCGAGCGGATGAACAAAAGCTGCGACAGCGTCTCCACCGTCGTCCCCGACTTCGAGATGACGACGAACAGCGTCCTCGTCGGCTCGATCAGGTCGAAGACCGCCTTCAGCCGGACCGGGTCGACGTTGTCCTCGACGTAGAGCCGCGGGCCGGTCCGCACGGCGGGGGGCAGCTCGTTGTAGAGCGGATGACAGAGGGCCGACCGGAGTGCGATGGTGCCCAGGGCCGAGCCGCCGATCCCCAGCACGACCACCGCGCCGAACTGCCCGGCGGCCGCGTTGGCCACTTTCTTCACCCGCGCCACGCTCCCCTCGCGGTAGGGCAGGTCGAAGAAGGCGACCTGGCCGGACCGGCGCAGCTCGCCCAGGCGATCGTGCCCGCGGGACAGCGGCTCCGCCAGCTCGGCCAGCTCGCGCTCGCTGACGCCGTGCTCCTCGCCCACCGCGTCGGCGAGCGCGTTCCGGAAATCGAATCGAATGTCCTGTTCGTCCACGGTTGCCTCCTTGCAAATCGGAGCGGGACCGATTACACTGGGTGCGATCCGGGGCCGCCGGCCCCGGCCGCATCGCCCGGGTGGCTCAGCGGTAGAGCAGGGCTTTCGTAAAGCTCAGGTCGCCGGTTCGAATCCGGCCCCGGGCTCCACCTTCCAGTAATGCTCGTTCTCGCCATCCGCGTCGTCGCTAGCGCTCCTGCGTCGTCCCGCGGCGGACGGTCGGCCACGACCGGAGTACCACCATCGAGAACACCCCGGCGAGGACCGGCCAGGCCAGCTCCGCGGTCCCGTCCTCGGGGATCGCCAGCCCCAGGAGCGCCGCCGCGAACAGGCCGGCGCCCGCCAGCAGGTGCTCGCCCAGGAGCTCGAGGCGTTCCGCCGTCGTCCGCCGCAGCGCGTGCACCCCGAAATACGCCACGTAGATGAGAAGCCACACGGCGAACACCACGACGAACAGGCCCATCGGCCGAAAGGCGCCCAGGACCGCCGTCGCGATCAGTCCGGCGACGAGCCCCGCGAGAACGACCGCCAACCCGCCGCGCCCGACCGGCCGGGAGCTTCGCACCGCGCACGCCAGGCCGACGTAGGCGGTCAGCGCCGCCACCGACACGGCGGCGCCCGGGCCCGGAATCCGCCCCGACACCAGACCGGCACAGCCCGCACCCGCGCCGAGCAACAGGCCGAGGGCCAGCCGGGGCACAGGGCCCGCCGGCGGCCGCACGAAGCCGGCGGCAACCACCAGAAGCCCCGCACCGAACGACCGGGTGTCGACGGCCAGGAGCGCCGCGAGACCGACCGCGGCAGCCGCCCAGCCGAACCGCGCCCGACGCACCCGCAGCCGCGCCAGCCGGGCCCCGCCGAAACCGAACAGCACCCCGCCTAGCACCAGCCCCAGCTCGAACTCGTCCAGCGTCTGCCACGAGTGGGCCAGGAAATAGCCGGCCCAAGCCGCGACGGCCGCCGCGACCAGTTCGATCACAAGAGCGCGCACTCGAGGCAGCTCGCTGGCTCGCATCGCATCTCCTGCCGGCCGGGCGCCACCGAGTATAGGGCGCGCCCCCGCCCGCATCAAGCGGCCCCAGCGGCCCGGGTGCCGCGGAGGCGACCCGTTGCTGCCCGCCGCCATTGACCGGCACCGGCGCGCGCTGCTATCATCGCGCGCGCCCGCGGAACTACCGGAGGAGAAGAGCATGGTCGAACGGAGCAGAAGCCCGGTGATCAGGCGGCACCCCGAGAACCCGGTCCTCGCCGCCGCCGACGTGCCCTACCAGGCGACGCTCGTGTTCAACGCCGGCGTGACGACGTTCCAGGGGCGGTATGCGATGGTCTTCCGGAACGACTACGGCGACGAGCGGCTCAAGGAGCTGCACGACACGAACCTGGGCCTGGCGTGGAGCGACGACGGCGTCCAATGGGAGGTCGAGCCGGAACCGTGCTTCGCCATGCGGACCGACGAGATCCGCCGGGCGTACGACCCGCGGCTCACCGTCATCGACGGCCGCTGCTACCTGTGCTTTGCGGTCGACACCCGGCACGGCATCCGCGGCGGGATCGCGGTCACCGACGACCTGCACGAGTTCGAGGTCCTCTCGATGTCGGCGCCCGACAACCGCAACATGGTCCTCTTCCCGGAGAAGGTGGGCGGCCGGTTCGCCCGGCTCGAACGGCCGTTCCCCATCTACGGGCGCGGGGTGCCCGAGGCGTTCGACACGTGGTTTTCCGATTCGCCCGACGGCCGGTACTGGGGCAACACGCACCTGGTGCTCGGCTCGGAGCAGGTGCCGTGGTCGAACAGCAAGTGCGGGCCGGGGGCGCCGCCGGTGCGGACCGACCGCGGCTGGCTCGCCGCCTTCCACGCCGTCACGAAGGTCGACCGGGACCTCGCCGGCTGGCACCCCGGCTGGCGCAAGGTCTACACCGTCGGGCTCCTGCTGCTCGACCCCGACGAGCCGTGGAAGGTGCTCGGCATGTCGCGGGAGCCGCTGCTCGCGCCGGAGCCGCGCTACGAGTACGAGATGGACGGCTTCCGGGGGAGCGTCCTTTTCCCCGGCGGCATGATCCTCGAGGACGACGGCGAGGTGAAGATCTATTACGGCGCGGCCGACACGGTCGAGTGCCTGGCCACCGCCCGGGTGGACGACCTGCTGGCATTGTGTGAGCCGGTCGAGTGAACTCGCCGCCCCCTGCTTTCGTTCAAGCCTGCAGAGCGGGCGCGCGTGTTGCGCGGCCGTCCCGGTCCATGTAGAATTCGCGTGGTCGAGGAGCGGTACCGAATGCGATTTGTCGGACCGAACAAGCAGGGGAAGGACAATCCGTACCGCGGGGTCATCATCGCGGCGGTGGCGCTCGTCGCGCTCCTGTTGGTCGGGTACGGCGGCTCGCAGCTCGTCAAGTGGTCGGCGGGGCGCGAGAAGGAGGCGCCCGGCGGGCCGAGCCCCGAGCTCCCCGAATACGAGGAATCGCTGCCCGAGCCGGAGCCGGAGCTCAGCCCGCAGGAGCGGGCCCGCTATTCCGACCCGAGTTCGCTCGAAGAAGTCTACGAGAGCAACATCGTCGGGCAGAACGACGCGTTCTTCCACCTCCTCTACTGGATGAAGACGGCGAGCGAGGAGGAGCTGAGCCGCCTGGCGGAGCGGGCGCGCCCGGCGCCGCCCGGCGAGGGGCTCCGGGCGGACCCGCTCGAGCCGGGCACGGCCGTGCGGCTGGCGGGCCGGGTGGTCACGATCCGCTCGCGCCTGCCCGAGCTGAGCATCCCGAAGGCGAACATCGAGACGGCGCAGTACGAGATCCGGAGCGACGCCGGCCACCTCTGCTCGGTCTACGCGGTGCACGCGGTGGCGGGGATCGAGGAAGGCGATCCGGTCAAGGTCGTCGGCCGGTACCTCCGCCTCATCTCACACGGGACCACGTTCAGCGGGTCGACCGGGCGGCTGATCCGCGGCCTGAGCTTCGGCCTCGTCGGCGAGCCGAAGGAGGTCCTCCTGCCGATCATCATCACCCGGGAGCTCGACGGCTCGCCCATCTTCGAGCAGGAGACCGTCCTGGACGAGGTCGCCGACGATCAGCTCGGCCACGAGGCCCAGCCGTTCTTCTACCTCGTGCACCGGGTCCAGGGCCTGAGCCAGGAGGAGATCGTGCGGCGGGCCGAGCAGAACGAGGCGCTGACCCTGGAGCGGATCGACCGGGATCCGGCGTCGGCCCGGGGCCGGTTCGTGACGGTCGAGGGCGTGCTGATCGCCACTCAGCGGCACCGGAAACAGCCGAACATCGCCGGCGTGCGCCACGTGTACTGGTGCGCCATCCGGGGCAAGGGCGAGGGCGATCGCAAGGTCTGGGTCTACACGCTCGACCGGCCGGCGGAGTTCGCCCGCCACGACATGGTCCGCGCCCACGGCGTCTTTCTCAAGCGGCGCTTTTACTACGATCAGAAGAGCCGCGAGCAGCCCGCCCTGCTCTTCGTCGCCCGGGGCCTGGAGCGGATCGAGTACCGCGTGAAGACCCCGAACATCGGGCCCCTCGTGCTCCTGCTGGGGGCCGTGGTCCTGGTCGGCATGGTGATCGCGGTGCTCGTCGATCGCCGACGCTCGCAGGCCGTCGCCCGGCACGCACACGAGCTCGAGGCGCGCAATCAAGCGGGCGACCTGAACGAGACGGCCCGCGCCGTCGCCGCCCGACGGCGCGAGGAACGGGAGCAAGCCCGGAAGCCGCCGGAGCCACCGGAGAAACGAGGACCGCCGCTCCCCGATGACGGATAATCCGACATCCCCTGTTGGAGAATCCGGCGGACGCGCCGCCGCATAGCGGGAGCCGCCATCCGCCCGTTGCGGAACTCTTTTCACAGCAAAGACATGCGCTCGCCGCCGGAATTCGCCCGGCGGATGGCACACCGTTTGCATTCCCATCGGTCGGATGACGAATGACGAAAAGCAGCCGGCACCGAAAGGAGGCAGCACGATGAAGAGGCGAATCTGGTTTGCAGCAGCGTGTGCGGCGGCGCTCATCATCATGGCGGGGACGGCGGCTCTGGGCGCCGGCGAGAACGCGGCGGAAGGCGGCCGACGGCGCCCGCCAGCGGCGCGATTCCGGGCGGCCGGTGGCCCGCGGATGGCGCTCCTGGGCGACGACGCCCGGGCGGAGATCAAGCGCCACGTGGCGGCCCTGAAGGAGATCCGGGAGAGCATCCAGGCGCTGCGTGAAAAGGTCCGGCAGGCGATCAAGGACGGGGGCAAGCCGGCGGACGTGCTCGAGACATTCAAGCCCGAGGCGGTCAAGCTGGCCAGGAGCCTCCTCTCGGAGTCCGCCACGCACCACACGAACATGGCCCGGATCGCGGACGCGGCCGGTGACGAAGGTGCGGAGAAGCTGGCGCGGCTCCTGCTGCTGCCGCGGCGCCGGCACGCCAATGCCCGGCGGGGCCGCCGCCCGCTCCGCCGGCCGCAGCCGGGCAAGAACGCCGCCGGCCCGAAGGAACAGAACCCGTTCGACGAATAGAAACCCCTGCGCGGGAACGGCCCCGTCTGGCCAATGTGGCCGGCGGGGCTGTTCCATGTCGTGAGGGCGCCGGCTCAGCCGGGCCAGGGGCCGTAGGGGGCGGCGCCGTGCTCGTCCACCTCGTAGCCCCACTTCTCCAGGTAGGCGTCGGCGGGCAGGAACTCGTCGCCCTGTTCGGCCAGCATGGCGTTGAGGCGGGTGTCGAGCGCGGCTTGTGTTTCGGCGTGCGCCGGCTTGCCGCACAGGTTGTCGAGCTGATCGGGATCGGTCTCGTTGTCGAAGAGGAGCCAGGGGCCGTCGAGGGAGCGGACGTACGTGTGCCGCTCGGTCCGCAGTCCTCGGTATTCGCGGCCGCCCCGCTGGCGCGACCACTCGCCGAACGGGTGGTAGCAGGCGACGAGCGCGGCGTCCGACGGCGCGGGCTGGCCCGCGGCCAGGTGCGCCGAGAAGTCGTCGCCCTCGACGGTGGCCGGGATGTCGATGCCGCAGAGGCCGAGGAGGGTGGGCATCACGTCGACGGCGCCGAACGGGGCGCGGACCTCGCGGGCGTCGCGGCCGAGCCGGGCCGGCCATCGAAGCAGGAAGGGGACGAGGATCGACTCGTCGTACGGCCACTGCTTCCGCCAGCCGCCGTGGCTCCCGTGCATGTCGCCGTGATCGGAGGTGAAGACGACGAGCGTGTCGTCGGCCAGCCCCGCTTCGTCGAGGGTCGCCAGCAGGTTGCCGAGGCACTCGTCGAGTGCGGAGCAGTGGGCGTAGTACCCGGCGAGGTCGCGGCGGGCCTTGTCGGCGGCGGACTCGGGGACGTCGGGCCGGAGTTGGATCTCGTCCGCGTCGTACATCTCTCGGAACCGCCGGGGCGCGGTCCCATACGGGCTGTGCGGCGGCCCCCAGGAGAGGACGGCGAAGAACGGGCGCTCGCGGCTGTGCGACGTGATGTAGTCCTGCAGGCAGCGGGTCTGGGCCTCCGCGTCGTACCCGTCCCAGGTCTGCATCTCGGCGGTGTCGGCGTAGTAGGGCGACTCGTTGTAGCGGTGGGTGCACTCCATGCCGCGCCAGAAGTCGAACCCCTGGCGGTCCTGGGGCGGCACGAACGCGTAGCGCCCGCGGCCGTCGAGGTGCCACTTGCCCACGTAGGCGGTGTCGCAGCCGGCGGCCTTGAACGCGTCGGCGATGGAGGGGACCCGGTGGGCCAGGTGGACGTCGTTGAGGAACACGCCGTGGGTCAGCGGATACTGGCCGGTGATCAGGGAGGCGCGGTAGGGCGAGCAGACGGGGCAGTTGGCGACGGCGGTGGTGAACCGGACGCTCTCGCGGCTCAGGCGGTCGAGGTTCGGGGTCCGGACGTTCGGGTCGCCGGCGTACCCGGCGGCCTGGGCCCGCCACTGGTCGGCGAAGACGAAGACAACGTTGGGACGATCCGCGCGCGCCATCAAGGGCACCTCCTGCTCGAATACCGTAGCGCTCGCGCCGGGTTTGGACTATGATGAGTATAGCAGTGGATCGATCCTTGCGACAGGAGAAAGGGATGGCGAACGGGCGAACGTGGCTGATCTGGGGCGTGCTTCTTGCGGCCCTGTGTGTGACGGGATGCGAGCGGCGGGCGCCGGACGAGGCGCCGGCCGCCGAGGAAGCGGGACAGCCGCAGACGACTGGGAAGGAGACGGAACAGCCCGCCGAGCCCGGGGAGCCGCGCCCGCCGACCGTCGCAGAACAGATGGAGTCGCAGCTCGGGACCTCCTGGTTCGGGGTCTATTTCCAGGGCGAGCAGAAGTGCGGCTACGCGAAGATCGTATTCGAAAAGGGCGAGTTCGCCGACCGGCCCGCCTTCACCACCTCCATGATCCTCAACGCGAAGGTCCGGATGGGGGCGCTCGTCCAGCCGATGGAGATCCGGCAGAACCGGCACTACGCGCTGACCGGCGAGCTGCTCGGGTTCGACATGACCACGGCCACCGTCATGGGCAAGGGGACGTTCTCGGGGGCGGTCGAGGGCGAGGAGCTCGTGGTGAAGACCACGATGGGCGGGCACACGCAGACGCACAAGTACCCCGCGCCCGACGAGTCGCTGACATCGGTGCTCGCCGCCGTCCGCCTCCTGCAGGAGGGCAAGCCCGGCGACGCCATCCAGTACGAGGTGTTCGACGTGATGGCCCGCGGCCCCGTCACCGTGTCGACCAGGCTGATCCGGTTCGAGACGCGCATGATCAACGGGGTGAAAACGCGGGTCGGCGTGTTCCACACGAGCTACGCGGGGATGGGGCTGACCATCACCGAGTACGTGACCGAGGACGGGCAGGTGCTGACAACGGCCGTGGGCCAGATGCTGACCCTGCGCCGCGAGCCGGAAGACGTCGCGAAGGACGTCAAGCACGCGTTCAACATCCTCCGCGCCGGCATCATCAAGGTGGACCGGCAGATCGGTGACCCGCGGAAGGTCGTCTCGCTCAAGCTCCGGCTGTCCGGCGTGCCCAAGGGGATCGAGCTCCTCGAGGACGGTCGGCAGTCGGTCGAGCGCGGGGGCGACGGCCCCGACGCGAAGCACGACGTGACCCTGAGCGCCGCGACCAGGCCGGACGCGGCGCCCTCGCTGCCGATGGACGTGGGCGACCCGGAGATCGCGAAGTGGCTGAAGCCGTCGTCGTTCGCCCAGAGCGACCACGCGGGCATCCGGAAGCTGGCGGCGGAGATCGTCGGCGATACGAAGGACGCGTTCGCCGCGGCCGGCAAGATCGAGCGATGGGTGTACGCCAACGTCGAGAAGAAGGCGCTCGCCGCCATCTCGAACGCCGTGGCCGTGATGAAGCAGCGGGAGGGCGACTGCTCCGAGCACTCCATCCTGTTCGTGGCGCTCTGCCGGGCCGCGGGCATCCCGGCGCGACAGGCGATCGGCATCGGCTACTCGCAACTGATGGGCGGGTTCGGCTATCACGCCTGGGCCGAGGTCTGGGTCGGCAAATGGGTGGCCATGGATCCGACCTGGGGCGAGGAGCTGGCCGACGCCACGCACGTGAAGTTCGGGACCGGCGACACGAAATCGATGGGCACCATCGCCGGCCTCTTCGGCTCGCTGCAGATCGAGGTCCTCGAGCTCGAAACGAAGTAGCGCGGACGCGGGCCGCAGTAACCGGCCAAGGGAAACCGGGGAAAGAGCCTTGAGAGGATCAGTGACTATCTCAGAACGGTCGTCAAGTGGTGGCACGGGCATCCTGCCCGTGAACACCCACGGCCTGGAAGGCCGTGCCACGCTTTTGAGATAATTTCTTACAGGATCGACCGGATGCTCTGGCGTCGTGCGGGGCGGCCAGTGCCCTTGATCCGGTCGAAGGAACCGGGGTTCTGTCGGCCCGAGTACTTCACCACGAAGGACACGAAGATCACGAAGAAGATTGAGGGGAAAGAGGTCGCCGAAGGGGATCGCCGTATTCGAAATTCGCAGTTTGCCCGGCGACCGGCGCCGGGTCGCATCTGTCGGCGCTTCGCGCGGAATGATTTCTATCCTTCGTGTCCTTCGTGCGCTTCGCGGTGCACAGATCTTTCGGGTTGGAGGCGCTGAGATGACGGAGCCCGACTACGAGGACGAGACGGCCTACTGCCCGAACTGCGGGGCGGAGGTTCAGCTGTACGCGAACCGCTGCCCGCACTGCGGCGACTACATCACCCCGACGCTGCGGCGGAAGGGGAGCCGGCTGTGGGTGGCCGTCGTCGCGGTCATCGTCCTCGTCGCGTTCCTCTGGCTGCTGCTCGGGCCGTGACGGCGCCGGGCGCGCGATGCCCCCTGCAAGTCGGAACCATCCCACCGAGCGGCGAATCCGCTCCCTGCAGTGCGGCGAGGGTGCGTCAAGATATTCTGGTTGCGGCAAACGTGACGATCCGCTCGTCTGGGGACACGATCCGGAGCCGGCTCGCGGTCCGGTCATGTCCCCGGCTCGCCCCTGCATTGTCCGGACTGGCCCGGATCGGCCGATTGCGCCGCCGGCGCCGGAGCAGGGGGACGTGTACCGCAAGCCGCTTCCGCGAGAGCGCAAGTGGATCGGTACGTACCCCCCCCGATGGCGCGG
>JAWODX010000302.1:0-8440 GCA_046483085.1 Planctomycetota bacterium | reverse complement strand
AGCGGGTTCTCTGTCTCACACTGCGGGCACTTCATCGGATGCTACTTCTCCACCTCGCGTTCGTAGGTCAGGACGATTTCTTTCCGGGCGAGCTCGATCTCTTCCGTTCCGGTTCGCCGGACGATCCGAACTTCGTACGCCTTCTCGGGAGCCACGGGATACCGGGCGCGGGCGTACAGCCGGCCGTCCTTGCTCCAGCGGGTGAGGGCGGCCAGCTCGCCGCCGATGTAGACCTGGAAGTCGGCCTTGCTCACTCGGGCGGTCGGCTCTTTGCGCACCCGCGCCGAGATGATGGGGATGGTGGGCGGCGCCTCGCGCTCGATCAGCGTTTCGGGCGGCACGGCGCGGATCTGATCGACGACGACGCGGCGGACCCGGATCCCCTTTCGGAACGTGTCGAGCGCTTTCTGTTTCTCGTCGAGGGCGAGTGATTTCGCCAGCGTCTCGCGTGCCGCCTCGCGTTCCAGGTTGAGGAACTGCAGGATGCCGAGGTTGCGGAAGAACCGGCTCTTGTTCTCGGTCCCGGTGACGAGGCGTTGGTCGCTGAGGATCTGCTCGGCCTCCCTGGCGAGCTCGAGTGCCCGGGCCGGATCCTTCCCGTGGCGGATGGCGGCGAGCTGGGCCAGGGCCCAGAACCGGAGCTCGGTGCGGATCGGGGTCCGGCCCGGGGTTGCCCGCAGGGCTGCGTCCAGGTGCCGGCCCGCCAGGGCGCGGAGTTGCTTCGCCTCCCGACGACCGCGCCGGGTCGGTTTTTTCGACTCGGCCGCCTGGAGCAGGACGGACCCGACGTAGAACTCCTGCTCCGCCGAGAGGAGCTCGCCCTGTTTCCGCTCATCCAGCGCCCGGCTGACCTCGTGGTGTGCGTTTCGGCTGTGTCCGGCCCGCGCCCACGACACGGCGAGCGCGAGGTGCAGGAGCCGCCGCTGGCCGCGGGTCATCGCCGTCCCGTACTTGGTCAGGGTGCGAGAGATCTGGTTGCGGTACGGGCCTGCCGCGCTCCGGTCGTAGTCGGCCGAGACGAGCATCCCCGCCTTCACGAGCGCCTCGAGGATGTGCAGGTCGGGCGCCGTGAACTTCTTCCCGGCGAGCGCCGTCGCCTTCTCCAGCTCGGCGACGGACCGGGCCCGCATGCCCCTCGTCGTGGCGAGCTCGTCGTCCGTCTCGTCGTAGGCGGCGGCCACGGCCGCCTCCGCCGGGCTGTGGGCGGCGGTGGCGAGCAGGACGCCGAGGGCCGCGCTGTACGGGATGAGGGTGTCGTGGGCCAGGTTGGGCTCGACGCGGACGTGCCGGAGGTGTTCGGCGGCGGGGACGAGCTGGCCCTGGTGGAGCGAGCAGACGGCCGCGTTGACGTGGCCGTCGTCGTTCTCGGGGTCCTCCTCGATGGCCTGCTCGAACAGCTCGTAGGCGTCGTCGAGATACTGTTCGCGGTTCGACGGTTGGTTCAGCGCCTCGAGCAGTTTGACGCAGCCGAGGCCGTCGAGAGGCCGGCTGGCGGAGACGCCGGCGGACGGCGGCAGCTCCTGCAGGCGCACGTAGGCCTGGCGGGCGACCGCGTGGTTCCCCTGCTCGATGGCGATCCGGCCGCGCAGGGCGAGGGCGCCGGGCATGTCGGGGTCGACGCCCAGGGCCTGTTCGAGCGATTCGTTCGCCTTCCGCAGCGACGCCTCGGTGCCGGTCCGGTAGTGCCCGATCGCATCGCTCAGGTGGCCCTTGCTCCGGCACGAGGGGACGGCGCCGAGGATGGTGGCCAGCGAGAGGAGACCGAGGAGACACATCCCCAGGATCTGCCCGGCCACCAGCCATCGATATTGGTTGGTCGTCATTTCCACATCACCCGCCCGACCACGTCGGCGTAGCGGACCAGCCGGTCGGCCAGCGGAAGCTCGCCGCGGGTCGAGTCGAACACCACGAACACCGTATCGCGCGGGATGATCAGGCCGGTCTGCAGGACGACCAGCTCGTCCGGCGCGTCCGCCACCTCCTGACCGTCGACCACCAGCCGCTTCTCGCGATACGACACGGTCGATCCCGACGCGGCCAGCACGCGCCCGAACAGTTTCTTCGTCTCGTCCCGCTTGTGCACTCGGAAGCAGACGACGTCATCCCGTTCCAGGGACCGGATGGTGGAGTGGCGGCGGTCGACCATCTGGATGCTGCCCCCCTCGATCGTCGGTTCCATCCCCCGGAACTCCGAGTCCACGATGGCCACGTTGAAGCTGGTGGTGACCGCATAGATGACGAGGAAGAGGATGAGTACAAAGGCATACCAAATCAGGATTTGAAGGCGTTCGATCATCGTGGCGCAGTCTCGCGAGTGTGGAACGATTATACCGCCCGGCCCGGCGGATCGCCAAACAAAAACCGGAGAGCGCGGCGCCGGCCGTCTGCCCCGGGGGCCGGCTTGCGACCCCGGGAGGGCGTTGGTATAATTTTTCCTGTGCGATCATCCGCTCGGTCATCAGGGATTTCCCGAATGCGGCTTGCCTTGTGGGCTTCGATGGTTCCCCTTCTTGCGCTGGGCGCGGCGGGCTGCGACAACAATCCGTATCCGCCCGAGGGCGATAAGGTCGTGCTGCACGGTGGCCTTCACGAGGACCCCAAGAGCCTGGACCCGGTCACGGCGTCGGACGTCACTTCCAACGCGATCATCTGCCAGATCTATGATTCGTTGTACCAGTACCATTACTTGAAGCGGCCATACGAGGTCGAGCCGTCTCTGGCCGCGGCCATGCCGACTTACTCGGATGACGGGTTGACCGTCACGATCCCGGTCAAGAAGGGCGTGCGATTTCAAGACGATCCCTGCTTCCCCGGCGGAAAGGGCCGCGAGGTCGTCGCGTCCGATTTCGTGTACAGCGTCAAGCGCCTCGCGGACGTCGCGAACAAGACCACCGGCTGGTGGACTCTGAAAGGCAAGGTCAGCGGCCTCGACGCGTTTCACGAGGCGAGCGTCGAGGCCGTCCGGGCGAAAGAACCGCTCGACTACGACGCCTACGAGATCGAGGGGCTCCGGGCGCCGGACGACTACACCATCCGGCTCAAACTCACGCAGAAGTACCCGCAGCTCAAGTACATCCTGGGGATGAGCTTCACGGCGATCGTCCCGCGCGAGGCGGTCAAATATCACGGGAAGGATTTTGCGAATCACCCGGTCGGGACGGGTGCGTTCCGTCTGAAGCAGTGGAAGAAGCAGCACTACATGATCCTCGAGCGGAACCCGACGCACCGGGACGAGTTCTACCCCGGCGAGGGCGAACCCGGGGACCGGGAGGCCGGGCTGCTCGACGACGCGGGAGAGAAACTGCCCCTGTGCGACGAGGTCCGCTACACGATCTTCAAGCAATCCCAGCCGTCGTGGATCCTGTTCACGCAGGGATACCTCGACGCGAGCGGCATTCCCAAGGACAACTTCGACAAGGCCGTTCCGGACGGGCAGCAGCTCTCCGAGGAGCTCCGGGCGAAGGGCATCACGCTCGTGAAGCGCGTTTCCCCCGACGTGTTCTACTGGGGCTTCAACATGCGCGACAAAGTCGTCGGGTACCACCCGGACCCCGAGCAGAACGACCGGAACAAGAAGCTGCGGCAGGCGCTCTCGTGCGCCTACGACCGCGAGCGGACCATCAAGGTGTTCCACAACGGGCGGGGCATTCCCGCCAAGAGCATGCTCCCTCCGCCGTGTTACGGCTATGATCCGGATCTGGAGAACCCTTACGCCGAGCTGAACCTGCCGCTCGCCCGCAAGCTGCTCGCGGAGGCGGGCTACCCGAACGGAAAGGACGCCGACGGGGATCAACTGGTCCTGGAGTTCGACACGACGGCGGACAGCCCGGCCGGCATGCAGCGGATCAAGGCGTTCCAGCGCGACATGGAGAAGGTCGGCGTCAAGATCGAGATCGTCGTCAACACGTGGGCTCAGCTCCAGGAGAAGACGCGCGAGGGCCGGGTGCAGTTCTATTCGATGGGCTGGGTGTGGGATTTCCCGGACCCCCAGAATTTCCTCCAACTGCTCTACGGGCCGAACAAGAGCCCGGGGCCGAACAATTCGCACTACAACAACCCGGAGTACAACCGGCTGTTCGAGAAGATGGAGCCGATGGAGAACGGGCCGGAGCGGCTGAAGATCATCCGGCGCATGATCGAGATCGCGAACGAAGACTGCCCGTGGATCCTGGACCTCCACCGGATCGGTTACGGTCTGCGTCACCAGTGGGTGCGCAACCGGAAACCGACGGACATGAGCGGCAACTTCCTCAAGTACCGGACGGTTGACGTCGACCTGAGGGAGAGATGTCTGGCGAAGTGGAACCGTCCGTCACCGGTGCCGCTTCTGATCCTCGCCGGAGTGCTTGGCCTCGTCCTGGTGGCGGCGGTCATCGTCGGGCGTCATCTGCCGCCGCGGCTGGCCACGCGAAAAGAGCCGGAGACTCAGTGATGTTCGCCTACATCGTTCGGCGCCTGCTCTGGTGCATCCCGATTATTCTCGGCGTGTGCCTGATCACGACCCTGCTGCTCGACGTGGCGGCGTCGCCGGAGGCCCGGGCCCGCCGAGAGCTGGGCGGGAAGAACGTCAGCGAAAAGCAAATCCAGGCCTACATCGAGCAGATGGGCTACGACCGCCCCGTGCTCGAACGCATGTACGACACAATGAAGAGTCTCCTCACGTTCCAGTTCAAAGACTCGATCAAGCGCCACCAGCCGGTGAGCGAGATCCTGCGGAACGGCGCCGTCCCTTCGCTCTGCATCACGGTCCCGGCATTCTTCGTCGGGCTCCTCCTCTCGATCTCGGTCGCGCTGTTCGTGGCGTACTACCGGGCGACGCCGATCGACGTCGGCGGGGTCTTCCTGTGCGTGATCGGAATGTGCATCCCGATGCTCTTCTACATCATCGTCGGACAGTACTTCATGAGCAAGGAGTGGAATTACGCTCCCGCCTACGGCTATGTTCGCGGGCTCTCGGTCGCGCGGTTTGTCATGCTGCCGATCGTCATCGCCGTCATTTCCGGGCTGGGCGGGAGCGTCCGCTTCTACCGAACGATCGTGCTCGATGAGATGTATCAGGACTACGTGCGGACAGCCCGGGCAAAAGGGGTCGGGGAGCGGCGGGTGCTCTTCCGCCACGTGCTGCGCAACTCGATGATCCCGATCCTGACCTCGGTCATCGTTCACATCCCGTTCCTGGTGATCGGCTCGCTGCTCCTCGAGGATTTCTTCGGCATTCCGGGCCTCGGCAATGTCATGGTCCGCGCGGTGCACGAGTTCGACACGAACGTGATCCAGGCGGTGGTGTTCCTCGCGTCGATCATCTACGTGGTCGCACTGCTGATCACGGATATCACATACGCCATCGTCGACCCCCGAATCCGACTGGGATAACGGTTTGGCAGAGGACGGAAGGAGTCGCGGCTTTCTCGCTGACGCCGCCCGGCGGCTGGCCAAGAGGCGACTGGCCATGGTCTGTCTGGCCGTGCTCGCGCTCTACTTCCTGATCGGCCTTCTGGACTTCATCCCCGGCGGCTCGATCCGGGTGGAGGGACAGGTGGATCGCGAGATGACGCTGCTCGACCGCATCTTCTGGCGGCCGCCGGAGCGTGAATATGACGAGGCGTCCGGCCGCTACATCGACAAGCCCTACGTCCACCCCTCGTTGAACCGTCCGCTCGGCACCGACATCCAGGGGGATGACGTGCTGTGGAAGACCCTGAAGGCGTGCCGGACGGCTCTGACGATCGCCCTGCTCACCTCCGCGATCGCCATCCCGCTCGCCGTGCTGTTCGGCATGCTCGCCGGCTATTTCGGCGGGATCATCGACGACCTCGTCCAGTACATCTACCAGACGCTGTCCTGCATCCCCGGGCTCCTGCTGTTGCTCGTGTTGATGGTCGTAATGGGCAAGGGGATCGTCCAGCTCTGCATCGCGCTCGGGGTGACGAGTTGGGTCGGCCTCTGCCGCCTGGTCCGCGCCGAGGTGCTCAAACACCGCGAGAGCGACTACGTCCAGGCGGCGCGAGCGCTTGGCGCCGGACACCTCCGGATCATGTTCCTGCACATTCTGCCGAACGTCGGCCACCTTGTCGTCATCAGCTTCACCCTCCGGTTCGGCGGGCTGATCCTGTCCGAAACGTTCCTCAGCTACATCGGCATGGGCGTGAAAGAGGATTCCTATTCGTGGGGGCAGATGATCAGCCAGGCGCGGCTCGAACTCGTCCGCGAGCCGATGGTCTGGTGGAACCTCGTCGGCGCCACCGTCGCCATCTTCTTCATCGTCCTGGCCAGCAACATCTTCGGCGACGCACTCCGCGACGCACTCGACCCGAAACTGAGGGATTGATGCCCGAGACCGACGACCACGTCCTGCTCGATGTCCGCGACATTCGGGCGTATTTCCACCTGGGCGAGTCCGTCGTCAAGGCCGTCGACGGCGTCAGCTTCTCCGTCGACCGCGGCGAGACCCTCGCCATCGTCGGCGAGTCCGGCTGCGGGAAATCGGTCACCGGCCTCACCATCATGCGCCTGATCCCCGCGCCGCCCGGCGTGATCGAGAGCGGCCGGATCCTCCTCGACGGGACCGACCTGCTCGGCCTGCCCGAGCCGAAGATGCGAAACGTCCGCGGCCGCGAAATCGCCATGATCTTCCAGGAACCGATGACCAGCCTCAACCCGGTCTTCACCATCGGAAACCAGATCGTCGAGGCGATCCAGGTCCATCGGGACGTGCCCGACCGGAAGGCGCGCGACCGGACGATCGACCTCTTGCGGCGCGTGCAAATCCCCGACCCGGAGGGCCGGTTCGACAGCTACCCGCACCAGCTCTCGGGCGGGCTGCGCCAGCGGGCGATGATCGCCATGGCCCTGGCCTGCAACTCGAAACTCCTCATCGCCGACGAGCCGACGACCGCCCTCGACGTGACCATCCAGGCCCAGATCCTCGAACTGATCCAGCGGCTGCGCGACGAGACGGGGATGGCGGTCATCCTGATCACCCACGACCTGGGCGTCGTCGCCAACACGGCCGACCGCGTGGTCGTGATGTACGCCGGCCGCCTGGTCGAGCAGTCCCCCGTCGAGCCGCTCTTCGACGCCCCGCTCCATCCGTACACGCGCGGGCTGCTGAAATCGATCCCCTCGCGGAACGTGGGGCAGAAGAAGCTGCCGGTCATCCCGGGCGTCGTGCCCGACCCGGCGAACAAGCCGCCCGCGTGCCACTTCCATCCACGCTGCCCCTACGTCCGAGACGTCTGCAAGGCCCGGGACCCCGAGCTGCGCGAGATCACCGACGGCCGGCTGGCCCGGTGCTGGGCACTGGGGGATTGGCTGGAAGTATGAAAGGAAGCACCAAAACGCAAGCACCAAATGGGAAACAAGCACCAAAATGCAAGTACCAAATGACGAACAAGCACCAAAACGCAAGCACCAAATGACAAACAAGCACCAAAACGCAAGCACCAAATGACAAACAAATGACAAATCCCAATCAGCAAGACGCCGGCCGCGGATCGCAAGAACATCGATCGAACCCTCGGGCGACCACGGCAGCAGATCGCGCGCAAAAGGCCCGAGACAGAGCGAAGAAGGCGCCGGGCAGCAAGACGTATGACCTGGAAGAGCGGACGTTCGAGTTTGCGAAGGCAGTCCGGGCGTTCGTGAAGCGGTTGCCCTGGTCTCCGGCGAACGAAGAGGACGGACGCCAGGTGATCAAGTCATCCGGTTCCGTCGGCGCAAACTACCGTGAAGCGAACGAGGCGCTGAGCAAGAAGGATTTTGCGATGCGCATCAGGATATGTCGGAAGGAGGCGAAGGAAAGCAGGTATTGGCTGCGGCTGCTCGATGTCGCCGATGATGGCGATCTGGCAGGGCGACGTCAGGGGCTTGCGACGGAGGCAACGGAGTTGCTGAAGATCTTCAGCGCCATTCTGAATAGAAGCCGATGACGCCCTGAGCTGAAGGTCATGGGGCCGACGACCGCAGCCCGTGCGATGTACCACCAGTCGTGCGCATCTTGTTTCTGATTTGCTGTTTGTCGTTTGAAATTTGTTTGTCATTTGAGACTTGGGATTTGTGATTTAGCCCGAAGGTCGACAGGTTGATGTCTGTGCAAACTGATGCTGACCCGCTTCTCGACGTCCGTGGCCTGAAGAAGTACTTCCCCGTCAAGAAGGGAGTGCTCCAGCGGACGGTGGCGCATGTGCAGGCCGTCGACGACGTCGACCTGTCGATCCCTCCCGGCGGGTGCCTCGGCCTGGTCGGCGAGTCGGGCTGCGGCAAGACGACGACCGGCCGGGCGATCCTCCGCCTCATCGAGCCCGACGACGGCTCGGTGTTCTTCGACGGGGTCGACGTGGTCGGGGCGGACAAGCGCGAGCTGCGCCGGCTCCGCCGCGAAATGCAGATCATCTTGGAGGACCCGTTCAGCTCGCTCAACACGCGGTTCACCGTCGGCGGC
>JAWODX010000279.1:0-4606 GCA_046483085.1 Planctomycetota bacterium | reverse complement strand
GGTGCCTTGAGTGGCTCGGTCTGGGTCAGCTTCAGCGCCCAGGTGCCGTGCCCGACCACGACGATGGCGTCGTGCTCGGGATCGTATTCGCCGTAGTAGGACGGGCGGCCGCGCTGGAACGGGAAGTCCTCGAGCACGAGCGCCCACTCATCGGCGACGGGGTCGTACGTCCAGACTTCGCGGAGTTCGTCCTTCGGGTAGGCCCACCAGTTCGTGTATCCGCCGGCCATCACGGCCTTCCCGAGCTTGCTGCTGTAGACGAGCACGTGCATCTCGCGGGGGCGGGGGAGTGTCTTCGGCGACTTCCTGATCCACTCGCGCTTCGTGCAATCGTAGAGCCAGGTGTCGTTGAGGTGTTGGTGTCCGTCGGTCCCGCCCCACATCAGGATCGCCTTCTGCTCGGGCAGATAGACCATCCGCGAGTGGTAGCGCGGGTGCGGATGGCTCCAGAGGTATTCATCCAGTGCGACGATCGTATCCCGGTACGCGGAGAACAGCCGCCGGTATCTTCTCTCCGGGCTGCGATCGGGCTCGTCCAGCAGATTCTCCCATCGTCCGGCGGTCAGCACGTGGTCACGTGCGGCCTTCAGTCGGGGGTGTGTGCCCAGGTCCGGCAGTCGATCGAGGAAGCCATCGATGTCCCGGCCGACGGCGCGGAATTCTGGGCCGAGCGACTTGAGCAGTTTCTTCGCCTGATCGTCCTTCCCCTCGCGGCTGAGCACGATGGCCTCGCCGGCCCGGCTCATCAGATCCTGCAGCTTGATGCGGACCGGGCGCAGCAGCGCCCGCGCCTTGTAGAACTCCGGCGGCCCGATCTGCGGGCGCTGCCAGATGTTCTTCCCGCAGTCGTAGATGAACGTGCCGAACGTGCCGGTGACCTCCTTGTCCTTCTTCCAGTGCGTCCAGTCGAACCCCGCGCCGCCGGGCAGCATCACGATCTCGTCGTTCACCGGATCGTAGCACATCGCGCCCCAGGCGACGGGCGGGGCGCCGGCATACCGCTTGCCGCAGAGCTCGACCTCCGCTTTCAGGTCGGTCCACGTCTTCGTCTTTGGATCGTACGCGGCGAAGAACCCAGCCGCGCCGGCGATGATCCGCTCGCGTTTGCTGTCGTACGTGACCATGTGGAACAGGCACATGTTCGAGTAATTCGGGCGGCCGTCCTCCCGGAGCTTGTAGTGTTTCATCAGCGGGCAGTCGCCGCCGCGCGAGGCTTTCGCCGGCGAGAGCGCTTCGGCCCACTTGCCGGCCTTCGGGTCCAGGTGGGCGGTTCCGTTGCCCCGGTAGAGCGGCGCGACCAGGGTCTTGTCGGCGGGGTGATAGGTGGGTTGGGCGTATGCGTTCACGTTCCCGCCGGGCAGCCGGGTCCACCGGTTCGGCGTCAGCTCGTCGAGGTTCACCGTCTCCGGAGGCTCTGTCTTTGCCTTGCCGAGCGCAGCGGGCGGCGGCGCGAACAGAAGGACGATCGGGAGGATCAGTATCAGTCGCTGCATGGGCGTCTTCTCCGTTTATCCTGCGCCGGGTCTCGCATCCCGCCATGCTACGCTCTTCGCCCTGCGAGTCAAGAAGCGGGGTCACGGCCTGGAGCGGCGCGCGCAGAAAGCCGCGAATCAGGGGCTGGAACAGGACGCGCAGATCGCGGCCCTTGGTTGCAGCTTTTCGTCGGGAAGTCTCTGGTCCGTCACGTGTCGAAGCATTTCACGACTTCAGCAATTCATAAATTGCTGAAGTCCTGAATTGCTCCTCGGTCTACACGCAATTCAGAAGCGGGACCACTCCGACCGACTGGAGGACGGCCGACGCAGCCTGGCACAGCGGGGGAGGGCGTGCGTGCGCCTGCCCGGCGGGGTCAGTCACAGGCGCCGGGTTTCAGTTCGGCGGCCAGGCGGGCAGGCAGGTCGTCACGGTTCGAGGGGCTGACCGTGATGATCTCGACGTTGTCGCGGGCCTTGAGCCGCTCCAGGAACGGGTGCCGCGACCGGGTGACCGTTCCGAGTACCGGCTGGTCGGAGTCGAGTGCGGCGGCCACCGCGTCCTGAAACGCGCCGGAGAACAGCTCCATCTTGCCCACCTCGTCGATCACGATCAGGCCGTCTCGCCCGAGCGCGTCCCGAAGCGCCCCGACTCCGATTCGCTCGAACGCGGCAATGTCGACGCCGTACTTGCTCACGCGCGGGCGGCCCTTCCGGTCGACGTGAGCGAGGACGCCTTCTTCGCCGGACCGGAGGTCGGTGACTCGGAACCCGAGGCGCCGGCCGCCGCTGCGGATCTCCCCGGTGGAGAAACCGCCCGCGAAATCGGTCAGCCGGTCGAGGATCTTCTGGATGGCGGTCGTCTTTCCGCACCCGGGCCGGCCGGTCAGAAACATCTTCCTCGCCATCCCTTCATCCTCCCTGGGAGCGTGCTCACACATCTTACGCCTCGCGCGGCCTCGTTTCAAACGCGGGAGGTCCGGCCGGTGCCGGCCGGGCATGCCGCGAGCGGCTTGCGTCGGCGTGAGCGGGCTGGTACGGTGTGTCCGTGGACACGGTGCGGACGACAAAGCGCGCCCTGGTCGGACTGGCGCTGGCGGTCTGTGGGGCCGTGGCGGTGGCGCTCGGGCTGGTCTTTTTCGCCCACGAGGAGGAGCCGGAGCCGCCGCCGGCGACGGAGCCCACGTGGGACGAGCGGATCGACCGGGCGCTCGACCGCGGGTTCGACCGGCTCGAGGCGGGGATCGAGCTGACCGCCGAGGACAAGCGGTTCCTGCTCGGTGCGGCGCGCCGCGTCCTGGAGAACCACTTCGCGGCGCGGCCCCGGAAGCTGTCGGCGGCGGACTGGGGCGACGTGCCGGAAAACGTGGCGTCGCAGGACGGGACGGTCTTCGTGACGCTGGTCACCGCCGGGCGGACCCGCGGCTGCATGAGCGGGCGGACCGGCCACCTGCTCGAGCGAGCGGTCGAGGGCACGAAGCGGGCGATCGGGGACGCCCGGTTCGGCGGCCCGCTGCGCCGGGCCGAGCTGCCCGAGACCCGCGTGGACATCACTATCCTGCTGGAGCCGGAGCCGGTCATCGGGCGGACGCTCCCGGAGATCGCGGAGGAGGTCGAGCCGGGCATCCACGGCATCCGGCTGGAGCGGGCCGGGCGCGGCGCGTACTTCAAGAGCACGGTCCTCGTCGCGCACGGCTACCCGCTGGAGCACGCGCTGCAGCGGCTGGGGATCAAGGCCGGGCTGGGCCCGAACGCGTACCGCCAGCCGGGGACCACGATCCTCAAGTACGACACCGTGCATTGCACGGAGAGCCCCGTCGACGGCTCGCCGGTCCCGGTCTACCGGTACAACCTCCTCTATCCGCAGACGGCGGTGACCCGCGGCGCGGTTGCGAGGGCGCTCCGCGCGTGCGGCGAGTACATGGCGAACCATGTCGACGAGCAGGGCCGAATGACGTACGAGTACGACGTGTACACGGGCCGGCGGGCGCTGGCTCATTCCCCGGCAGGACTGACCCGCGTGCTGGCCAGCACGTGGGTCTTGGCGTCGGTCGGCCGCCACTGCGACGACGCCCGGATGCTGGATGCGGCGAAGCGGAGTGCCGAGCACGTCCTGGCGAGCTACTACCGGACTGATCCGGACGGCGGCTTCGGCTACGTGCAATTCGAGGGCTCGGCGAACCTGGCGACGGGAGCGTTTCTGCTGCTCTGTCTGAACGAGATCGGCGGCGACTTCCAGGCGCAGAGGCGGGCCGAACTCACGCGGTTCGTCCTGGCGATGGAAGACCGGGCGACCGGGCGGCTGAACGTGGCCCACATCTACCCGCCGGGCGTCGAGAGCGAGCAGGCCCGGCGCGAGTACGTGGCGGGAAAGGAGGCCTACTATCCGGGCGAGGCGCTGACCGCGATGATGGAGGTGTTCCGCCGGACGGGGAATCGCGACTGCCTGGCCCTGGTCGAGCGCGTCTTCCCCTACTATCATGACCTGTACGACCGGATCGAGAAACAGGCCAGCTATACGCCGTGGATGTCGAAGCCGTACGCGGCGGCGTACTTTGCGACGGGGAACGCCGAGTACGCCCGGTTCGTCCTCAAGATGAACGACAAGGTGCTCGACCGCCAGCGCGGGCGGGAGGCGAAGTACGCGGACGCGATCGGTTCGTTCTTCTCCTCCGGCCACTCGTGCAGCACGGGGGTCATGCTCGAGGGGATAGCCGAGGCCTATCGGCTGGCGGTCGCCCTGGGCGACGAGCGGCGAGCGGCCCGCTGTCGGCGCAGCATCCTGCTCGGGCTGCGGTTCCTGCTCCAGTCGCAGTACCGGCCGGAGAACCTGTTCACCGCTCCGAACCGCGGGCTCACGCTCGGCGGGATTCGGACGGCCCTGGGCGACAGTTCGGTGCGCATCGACGCCCTGCAGCACGGCGCCGCCGCCTTCCAGAAAGCGCTGACCACCGTCTGGGCGGAGTGAGTCGGCGCTCCGGCAGGGGCGGGACCGAGTCGGTCGGGCATCCGCGCTTGCCAAAAGCCCGCAGCATCGCATCCCGCAGGTTCCGGAAGTGGAGCGTGGTCCACCGGGAGACGAAGACCGCCCCCGCTGCCGCGGCCACGTAGGGTAAGTTGAAACCGTCCTCAAC
>JAWODX010000498.1:0-5927 GCA_046483085.1 Planctomycetota bacterium | reverse complement strand
TTCCTGCTCACGTTCGAGGTCGCCCGGCCGCCGAGCTGCTTCACCTTCTCCTCCGCCTCCTTCCGAGTCATCGACTCGAGCGAGCCGGTGAAGACGAAGGTCCGGCCGGCGAGCGTGTCGCCGGCCGGTTCCGCCTCGGCCGTCGCCTCGCCGGCCAGCGCCTCGATGCCAGCGTCCTTCAGCCGCTCGATGACCGTGCGGTTCGCCTCGTTGGCGAAGAAGTCAGCGACGGATTGCGCGACGATCGGCCCGACCTCCTCGGCCTGCTGCAGCTCCTCGACCGAGGCGCCCGCGACCGCGTCGATGCTCCCGAAGTGCGAGGCGAGGACGTCGGCGACGTGCTCGCCCACGTTCCGGATGCCCAGCGCAAAGAGGACACGGCGGAGCGGCCGGCGCTTGCTTGCCTCCAGCGCGTCGAGCAGGTTCTGCGCCGATTTCTCCGCCATCCGGTCCAGCCCGGCCCAGTCGTCGAGCCCGAGGTCGTACAGGTCGGCGGGATCCTTGACCAGGCCGCCGTCGACGACCTGCTCGACGAGCTTCGTGCCCAGGCCCTCGATGTCCATCGCCCCCTTCGACGCGAAGATCTCGATCGTGCCCTTGAGCCGGGCGGGGCAGGCGAGGCTGGTGCAGAAGAGGACCGAGCCCCCGTCGGTCTCCTCCAGCGGGCCGCCGCACGCCGGGCAGGACTCGGGCAGCGCCTTCGCCGAACGGCGCCGGAGGAACTCGCCGCATTCCCGGTTCCGGCACCAGGAATAGACCCGGTCCGGCAATCGCTCCCGTTCGGCCGGCCCGCCGCAGACCGGGCAGGTGCCGGGCATCGTGAACGCCTTCTCGTCGCCCGTCCGCTTCTCCTTCACCGGCTCGACGACCTCGGGGATCACGTCGCCGGCCCGCTGGATGACGACGGTATCACCGATCCGCACGCCCTTCCGCTCGATGTCGTCCTGGTTATGGAGCGTGGCCCGGCTGACCTCGACGCCGCCGACGCGGACGGGGTCGAGCTCGGCGACGGGGGTCAGCGCGCCGGTCCGGCCGACCTGGACGATAATGTCGCGGAGCACCGTCGTCGCCCGCCGGGGCGGGAACTTGCAGGCGATGGCGAACCGCGGGCTGCGCGACCGGGCGCCGAGCTGCTCCTGCTGATCGAACCGGTTCACCTTCAGCACCACGCCGTCCATCTCGTACGGCAGGTCGTCCCGGCGCTCCATCATCTCGCGGTAGAACCCGATCGCCTCGTCGAACGTGCCACAGAGGCGCCAGTCGCGGACGGTGCGCAGCCCGAGCGACCGGAGGAAGTCGAGCGACTCGGCGTGGGTGGCCAGCTCGGCGCCCTCGACGCGGCCGACGCCGTAGAGGAAGATGTCGAGCGGGCGCGCGGCGGTGATGCCCGGGTCGAGCTGGCGCAGGCTGCCGGCGGCGGCGTTCCGCGGGTTGGCGAACGTCTTCTCGTCGGCCGCCGCCTGCCGCCGGTTCAGCTCGGCGAACCGCTCCTTCTCCATGTACACCTCGCCCCGGGCCTCGAGCAGGGCCGGGGCGTCCCGCTCGCGCTCGAGCAGCCGGGGCGGGATCGAGCGGATCGTCCGGATGTTGCGGGTCACGTCCTCGCCCGTGGTCCCGTCGCCGCGGGTCGAGCCGACGGTCAGGACGCCGTCCTCGTAGACGAGCTCGACGGCGAGCCCGTCGAGCTTCGGCTCGGCGACGAGCTCGACCTCGCCGCCGAGCGCGTCGCGGACCGGTCGGAAGAAGCGGTCCTCGACCTCCGCCTCGTCCATCGCGTTGTTCAGGCTGAGCATGGGGAGCGCGTGGCGGACGGGCTCGAACTCCTCGGCGGGCGCGGCGCCGACCCGCTGCGTCGGCGAGTCGGGGGTGACCAGGTCCGGGTGCTCCGCCTCCAGCTCCTCGAGCCGGCGCAGCAGCCGGTCGTACTCGGCGTCGCTGATCTCCGGGTCGTCGAGGACGTAGTAGCGGTAGTTGTGGTAGCGGATCTGTTCGCGGAGGTCCCGGATTCGTTTTTCGGCGCTGGCGGCCATGCCCGGTTGCCCTTTCGAGGTTTGTCGGTTTTCGTCGGTGGTGCGTGGCGGTTCGGCCCGTTCGCGGCGGTCAGGGCGCCGGCGGCTGGGCGCTCCCGGGTTGCCCGGGCTGGTCCGTCTCGGGCTCGGGCCGAGCGGCCTCGTCCTCCTTGTCCGCCGCCTTCTTCTTGCGGAGCTCCGCCAGCACGCGCAGATCGCGAAGGGCGAACCCGTGTTCGTAGAAGTTGTAGACGCCCTGGTCGACGCACTTCTTGAAATAGGCCTCGGCCTTGTCGAGCTTCCCCTCGGCCATGGCGGCGGCGCCGAGGTAGTAGTAGGCTTCGCAGTGCTGCTCGCGGTCGCGTTCGGGCTCGGGGTGTTCGGCGCGGCTCAGGACGTCTTGCTCGGTGATCCGGCCGGCGAGGAAGCGGAGGACCGGTGCGATCCATTTCTCCTCGTCGAAATCCTCGAGGAAGTTCCGGACGATCTTGTCGGCTTCGGCGCGCCGGCCCTGCTTGCGCCGGATGAGGCAGAGCCAGATGGTGTAGAACCGCTTGTCGTCGTTCAGCTCGGCGGCCCGCTTGTAGTCGGCGAACGCCTTGTCCAGCTCGCCGAGCAGCTCGTACGAGCAGCCGCGCGCCGCGTAGGCCCCGGCCGTCCCGCCGGCCAGGCGCAGCGTCGTGTCGGCGTCCGCCAGCGCCTTCCGCCCCTCGCCCAGAGCGCGATAGCTGATGCAGCGCATTCGGTAGTAGAGCGCCTCGCGCGGCGAGCGCTCGATCAGGGTGGTCAGGTCGTCGACGGCATCGGCGAACCGGCTGGCGCAGTCGTACGCCTCGACGCGGACCTGGTACGATCGGTCGCGCTGGGGGTAGAGCCGCACGAGCTCGTCGGCGTCCTCGATCGCCTGCTTGACCCGCCGCAGCTCGATCCGCGCGTACGCCCGATTCACCCGGGCGAGATAGTTGTTCGGCTCGACGGCCAGCGCCCGGGTGTACAGCGCGACGGCCTGTTCGTGGCGGTCCAATTCCTGGGCGAGCAGGCCGGCGGAGATGTTGAGCTGCGGGTCCCGGGGCGAGAGCTCGGCCGCCCGCGCCCGGTCGGCCAGCGCCGACGCCTGGTCGCCGAGCAAGAGATGGACCTCGGCCCGGCGCCGGAGCGAGGGGACGTGGTCCGGGTTGATGGAGAGCGCCGTGGTGAGGAGCTCGATCTGCTTCTCGGCCGTCTCGGCGTATCGGGCGCGCCGATAGTAGTCGGGCGCCGTCGTCCCGGTCCCGGCAACGGCCGCCGACATGCAGAAGGCGGTCAGCGCCAGGCCGCACGTCAGGTTCCGCGTCACGTTCCCGCTCATTTCTTCGTCAGCCGCTCGAGTTCCGCCAGGGCCAGCCGATACTCCCAGCTCTCCCGCCGGGCGCTTTCGCCGAGCCGGACGCAGCTCTTCAGGTACTCGATCGCCTTTTTCTCCCTGCCCTGGGCCAGGTACCGTTCGCCGATGTAATAGCAGGCCCGCGAGCTTCGCAGGGCGTGCTCCGCCTTGTCCTCGTGCATGGAGGCCTCGAGCAGTTTCTTCGCGTCGATCATGTCGGCGAGATACCAGGCCACGGAGCTCGGCCAGGTCTGTTTCTTGATCCGGCGGGCGAACGTCTTCAGCTTTTCGGTCGCGCGCTCCCCGTCGCCCAGTTTCCATTCGACCACGTACAGGTTCGCCCGCAGCATGGCCGGGTCTCCGGCCCGCGGGATGAGCGACCGGAGCCCCCGGGCGGCGGCGTCCCACTCCCCCCGGCAGGCGTTGGCGAACGCCCGCTGCATCTCCCAGAACCGCTTCTTGCTTCGGTCGGCCACCACCTTCGTCACCAGCTCGCCGTACACCTCCGCCGCCCGCCCGTACTTGCGCAGGTAGCAGAGGGCCACGGCCAGGCCCTCGCGCGCCCGCCACGAGTCCGGCTCCAGCTCCAGGGCGGCGGTGTAGTCGCTGACCGCCTGCTCGTACTGCCCGCTCTGGGCGTGCGTCCACCCGCGGTAGCGGAGCGCCTGGGCGCGGTTCTCGGGGAGCCGGGTCAGCTTGAGCAGCCGGTCGTAGTCGGCGAGGGCGAGCTCGTGCTTGCCCGTCAGGGCGTAGAGGATCGCCCGCTGCAGCCGGGCTTCGGCGTCCCTGGGATTGACGCGGATGGCCTCGGAGTAGAGCTTGATCCTCTCCTCGTGGGTCTTGGCCCGCCGGGCTTTCGCCTTGTAATCCTCCGCCGTCATGCCGCCGACCTGGATCCGGCGGAGCTCGACCTTTGCCATGTGGTACTCGACCAGGCTGCGGTCCTCGTGGGCCACGCACTTCCTGAACGCGTCGACGGCGCCGTCCCGGTCGCCGTCGACCAGGCGGCGGGCGCCGATGTAGTAGCGGGCGACGGCGGTCCGTTCGGCCTGGACCCCGGCGTTGGTGTGTTTGGCCGCGTCGAGCAGGCTCCCCTCCTTCAGCCGGCCCTCCAGGTACCAGAGCACCGTGAAAATCCAAGGTGCGTTCGCCGTCGGCTGCTCCCGCGTCTCCTCGGCATACGTGGTCAGGGCCCGGTTCGCCTGCTCCTTGTCCCCGATGCGACAGACAACGAAGTACAGGTTGAGCAGGGCCTTCGTCTTCCGCGCCGGGGCGCGGCTCTGGCGGAACGCGACCTCGAAATCAGACAGGGCGCTCTCCCACTGGCGCGAGCAGAACGCCGCGACCCCCCGGCGAAAGCGGAGCTGGGCCCGGCGCGCCCGCGCTTCGTCGGGCAGGTGCCCCGGATCCCGACCGAGCAAGACCACGTAGTCCTGCATCGCCCGGGCATACTTGCCCATCTTCAGGTAGACCCAGGCCCGATCCTGGAACGGCGTGGTCAGGGCGGGGTCCGCCTCCAGCGCCTTGGTGTAGCTCTCGGCGGCCTGCGGCAGCCGGCCTGCCAGCTCCTGCACCTTTCCGCGCATGTACAGGATGTCGGCGCGCCGCCGCGTCGTCTGCGTCGAAGGCCGGTCGCGGTTCTCCAGCAGGTCGAGCAGCCGCTCGTAATCGGCGATCGACTCGTCGAAGGCGCCGGTCTCGGCATGGAGGCGGGCCCGCGCCCGGAGCGCCGGGGCGAATTGCGGGTCGCCGTCGACCGCCCGGGTGAGAAGGCGGATCGCCTCCCGGCGTTCCCCCGCCTCGCGCGCCGCCTCGAGGTACTCCTCGGGCGTCGGCGCGCAGCCGGCGAGGACAGTCAGGCAGAGCGCCCCCAGCGCGGCGGGCCAGGACCATCGCGCCGGGGTGCGGCACTCACTTCGCCTCGGATCACGCATGGTTCGGCATCCCCGAATGACTCGAATCAGGCCCCATCATAATGTGCCGCTGGCCCGCTGTCAATTCGGCGCCGGACGCCCGTCGGCATTGCCGGATCGGCCCCCGGCACGGTCCGAAAAGAGATTTGACACCCATGAGGGGCCTACCTATAATGACTCGCTCATAAACCGAAGAGCGACGCCCGAAAGGAGGTGGTGCCCAGGGATTTGTTTCGGACGCGGTGCCGGTCGGCGCCGCCAGCAATGAAGAACCACGGTCGGCGCGGCCCCTGCCGAAAACGAGCGAACCGGGCCGCCGCCAGCATAAGATAGCAAGGAGGAACGTTATGTTTGCTTCGATTAATTTTCCGGCAGGAAAAATAAAAATGACAAGTCTGCCCCTGTATGCCTGTATTGCAACCCTGGTGCTGGCCATCGCCATGACAGGTTGTGACGAGAGTCCGGCAGACGCCGATTTGAACGGTGACAACAACGGCAACGGAGCTTCTCCGGAAGATGAGGTGCAAGTGGTGGGACAATCATTTGATGAACAGACATTTGGCAGGCAATTTGTGGAGACTGACGGCGAATTTACCATTCATGGAGTCACCCGGGAGGTCAGAATAGATGGATACATGGAGT